>JANYGM010000459.1 GCA_025362415.1 bacterium | reverse complement strand
AATAAATCTACATCTATTTCCAAATTTTTGTCCACCTGCGACATAATTGTACTGATTTGAGAAGTCAAAAACTGGCTTACAGTACGGCTGGCACTATTTACGCCTGCACCACTAAACGAATTTTCAGGCAAAAATGAGCCTGTTGCAATCAAACTAAATGCTTGGCGGTTGCGCTCTGCGTCATCATTATCCACACGAGTTTTAAACAACGAAATAGTACGTTTAATCACAGGATTAGGCACAGAATTTTCAAAACCTTTGAAATCAAAGCCCATTTTGATAGTTGGCGCAAACAAATCACCTGTCAAATTTAAACCTACATTCACAGGATAACGCACAGAATACTCTGGGTCGTTGGCATTTGCCACAGTAGAAAGGTCAATAAGTGGTTTAAAAGACGTATATTGGTCGTAAGAGGCATTGATTTGCAGGGAAGTTTTATACAAACTTCCTTCAAAGAAAATACGGCTATCAGAATTAGGTTTTATGCTAAATTCTTTGCTTACAAAGTTCATAAGCGTAAAATTATATTTTCCCATTGTGATAATATAATCTCCCCACATACCAAAATCCCCTCTTGTATCAATTCCCATTTGTATTCTGCCGTTTCCATTTCCCGAAATCATATCATTTGCGGTGCGGTCTAAGATAATTTCAAAACTAGCATCATCTGTTACATTGAGATTTATGTCCATTTTGATACCATTGAGATTGATTTTTTGGGCTTTATTTTTGAGAGAATCTTTTATAGGATTATTAAAATTAGTAAATTTGATATAATTGCTTTCGCTCACACTTTGAAAGCCATCAAGTGGCAAAGAAATTTTAGTTCCTTTTTCTGTTTTGGCGTTTGCTTGTATATAAAGGTCGTTTGGTGAGCCAGAAAAGCGCATATCACCTGTTGTTATGATATTTCCGTAATATAAACTATTGTCATCTTCTGTTGTGTTGAGTACCATAAAATTTTTCATATCAACATTGATATTCATTTCAATTTCCTTAAAATTGTCGTGAGTAATCAGTGCATTGAGGCTTGCTTTATTGTTGTTTTTGTCTGTTAGATAGCTATTTTTGATATTGATACTATTTTGTTTGATATGAATTGTATCAGAAAAACCAAGTTTTGCACCTAAATAATTCACTTTAAACTGTCCTCTATGTACTGCTGCAAAACCTGTAATAATAGGTTTTTCGGGCTGTCCTTTGATGCTAATTCCGCCAGAGAGATTACCAGAAATATCACTTACATATTCTTTAATAAAACTTTCTGCAAGGCGCATATCAATAGCTTTCAAATCAGCAAAAAAGTCCATTTCATTGCTTTTGGGTATATATTTTCCTTTGACATTAAGGATTGGTTTATCCTTATTGACAACTTCTACATCAGCTTCTACCCATTTTTTGGCATTGTTCCAACTAGAAGTACCTTTGATATTTCCTACATAAATTTTTTCAAAATCAAAATCTTTCACATCAATACTACCACCAATTTTTAGTTCTTGATAGACATCTTTTATATTGATTTTTGCGCTTAAAAGTCCGCCCATTTTTTTGCCTACAAGTGGTGTAAGCGTATTTAGCGTAAATCTTTCTACGTTGATATTCAGCGTTTTGCGTGCTATACTATCCGAAATTGCGCCATTGATAGAAATATCTTGTTTGCCACTCGTGAGGTGCAAATCATCAAAATTTACGGTTTTTTTGCCGTCATTAAAAATCCTCACTTGCTTATAAGGAGAAAAATTCCATTTTTCGTTATTGATTTGTACCAAACTATTTTCACTAAGTTCTATGTTGGTGTAATCATCAAAAAATGCCACACTACCATTCAAATTGGTATAATTGGTTTCTTTTTGTTGTTTTATAGATGTACTAAAATCAATAATTCCTTTGTACCAAACGGAGTTAAGCAAGAAATTTTCAGATTTTAGCGTGCCAAAATCTTGTTTTTTAGAACTTAAATCTAGCTGTGCTGTAATGTCGTTTTTGTAAGCAGTTTTATATGTTTCAAAATTTATATTGATACTATCTGTCTTATATTTTTGAAACGTAAGTTGTGGAATAGTGCGTGTACTTCTTAGAGAAAAGCGAGTGCTATCTCCACCATAGAAACTACCTTTAAAGCCTGTATTGGGGCTTATATAAAAATCTTTGGCAAAAAGTTGCAAAACAGGCAAAAGATTATTTACTTCAATTTCGTAATTAAGTTTAAAGGATTTATCTTTATTTTTTGCTATTTTATTTTTATTGTCGTAATAATTTTGTAGTTCTTTAACTTTATTAAAAAAAGCAAGATTATATTCTTTGACAAGATGCCCAGCATCAGTAATCACGTTTTGAAACGTAAAATCACCTTCTGCAAGCACGCTAGCAAGGTCGGAGTTAAAACGAAAAACCCTGCTTTTGTCTGTTTTTTCTGAAAAGAAATTGATGTTTTTAACTAAAATTTCTGTTTTGTCGTAGGTAATAAGGGCATTTTCAATGTCGGCACGCCCTACAATATCTTCCAGATTTAGCCCACGAGTATCAATATCAATTTTTCCAGAAAAAGCGGCATTTTTATTGCTAAAACCCAGCTCATCAAAATTAAGTTGATGTACTATCCCTTTGATTTTTATTTTGCCAAAAACATCATTATAAGTATTCTCTGATATTTTATTTGGATTATTTGGATTGTTTTGGACATTTTGCAAATTTATTTCTCCTTTCAAATCCATTTTTGCATTGGGGTCTGCGCTATCAAAATCACCTACAAAATACTTATCTTTTATTTTTCCATCAATACTCAAACCTTTATAATTATAGCCTTGCAATCCAATAGAAGCTATTTTTGCATCAACTTTTGTATCCAAATCATTCAGATTAAAGCCGTAACCTTCTAGTTTTGCATCAATAGTAACATTTTGTATAGTTTTTTCTTCATCAATAAGTCGCCCAACCGCAAAATTATTAGTTTTGAGTGTACCTTTATAAAATGGTTTTTGAGAATAATTTTTGTTATTATTTTGTGGCAAAATCATTCTAATATCCGTTTTAAAATCTCCTAACGCAGTTCTAAAATCTCCATTTGCGACAAAATCATACATTGTGCCATCAAATTTACCATTAAATTGCATTACGCCAAACTTGTGCGCATAGCCAAAAATCTTTTCATCATCAATATATTGCTGACAATCTTCTACAAAAATAACAGAGTTTTTCATATCCATTTGTGTGTACATTTTGTCCACATCAGGCAGATTTTTGAAAGTTGCTTTACCAATTATTTTACTTTGGTTTCCAAAGCCAAGTTCCATTTTATCAAGTGTAATATTGCTTACTGTACCAGAAACCTTTGTATTTGCAGTCCAGAAGTCATCATATTTGCGTAGGGTAGGGGCAAAAAGTGCCAAATCTTGCGTATGTATGCGAGTATTTTTGAGATTTGCCTGCAAATCCACACAATTATTAAAATCACTAAAATCTTTCATAGAATGGTAATTCATCACCAAACTATCAGAAATAAAAGAATTGCCAACTTCCATTCCCATATTCAGAAATTCCATTGTGTTTTTTGTTGTCCTAAAAAGCATATCAGCTTTTTTAATATCCAGTCCAGAGGCGTTGTCAAAGGCTTTTAAGTCATTGACTTTGAGTTGAATAGTATCACCAACAAGCAAAAAATTATCAACAGAACCATTAAGTTTATCTAACCTAAAATGGTAATAATCAAAGCCATTTTTGATAGAATCAGGTTTTTGGTCGTTGTAACTAAATGCCATATCTTCTATAAGGGCACGTTTTATGGTAAAAACGGGCGCACGTTTTCTTTTCTTTTTTGGTTGTGGCGTGCTAGGTGTCATCAATGAATCAATGACAGTCAGAAACTTATCAAAGTTCATATTATTAGTTTTCTTATCTGTAATAAGATTGACAGAGCCATTTTTGAGCAAAACTTTATCCAATAAAACATCATTCCCTTGTATGATTGTATATTTATCAAAATTGACACGAAGTTCGCCCAAATTTATCATTTCTTGCTTTTGACGGTCTAAAACAATAACATCTTTAAGAATAAGGTCTTGATTAAGTAGGTTGAGGGTAAGTTTTTGAATAGTAATTTCAAAACCCATCATTTTGGAGAGTTCAAAAGAGGCTTTTTGCGCCAAAAACGTCTGTACGGCAGGAATAGCAAGTAATGCAACTATCAGTAAAACCAAAAACACAACAGAATAAATGCTCCATTTGAGCGTTTTCAGTAAAAAAATAAAGGATTTCCAGACAAAACCTCTATCTTTGCGCTTGGGAGTATTATCAGGCGTATTAGTGGTTTCGTCAGATTTTACAAGGGTTTCAGTAGGAATTTCAGCAGGATTTTTTTGTAGATTTTCTGATGCGTTATCTATTGAATTTTCTTGTTTTTCTTTGTCAATATTGTCTTCTTTGTAGTAAATAGTATTTATTTGGTTATTTATTTGTCAATTATTTGTTTGTTTTTCGTTAGATAAGGCATTGCTTTATCTCTACTTTATCTTATCCAAAAACTATGCCAGACGTATCTAATACATTAAAACTCACAACTCACAACTCACAACTCACAACTATTCTTGCTATTGAATCTTCTTGTGATGATACTTCTGCTTCTGTGATACAAGATAGCAAAATTTTATCTAATATTGTTGCATCTCAAGAAATTCATGCAAAATATGGCGGAATTGTTCCAGAACTTGCCTCTAGGGCGCATCAGCAAAACGTAGTTGCAGTGGTAGATGTTGCACTTAGAGAGGCAAATATACAAAAAAATCAGTTAAATGCTATTGCTTTTACTCGTGGACCAGGTCTTTTGGGGTCGCTTTTGGTGGGTGTTTCTTTTGCAAAAGCTATGGCACTTGGTCTAAATATCCCTTTGATAGAGGTAAATCATATGCAGGCGCATATTTTGGCACATTTTATTGATGACCCCAAACCAAAATTTCCGTTTTTATGTCTTACCGTAAGTGGCGGACATACACAAATTGTACTTGTGGAGGATTTTTTAGTGATGCACGTTTTGGGTGAAACGCAAGATGATGCAGTAGGGGAGGCATTTGACAAAGCAGCAAAAATGTTGGGTTTGCCGTATCCTGGCGGTGCTTTGATAGATAAATATGCCAAAACAGGTAATCCTAATGCTTTTTTGTTTCCACTTGTGGATATGCCTGAACTAAATTTTTCTTTTAGTGGTATCAAAACTTCTTTTTTGAATTTTATCAATAAAGAAACTATGAAAAATGCAAATTTTATAGAACAAAATATAAATGATATTTGTGCTAGTTTTCAGTTTACACTCATAAAAAACCTTCTTTATAAACTAAAAAAAGCTATTCAACAAACTGGAATAAAAGAAATTGCTATTGCGGGCGGAGTTTCTGCTAACTCTGGACTTAGAGAAACTTTAATTTTATTAGGAGAAAAACATTCTTGGAATATTTATATTCCACAATTCCAATATTGTACCGACAATGCTGCTATGATTGCAATGGTGGCACATTATAAATTTTTGCAAAATGATTTTTCTTCCCAAAATATCAGCCCAATGGCACGCTGGGAAATTTAATCAATTACGAATTATCAACTGATGTTACGCAAGATGTATTTTGTAGGGGCTGGGCTTGCCCCTGCCCTCGTAGAGCAGGTTTTAGCTTATTTTTTAATGAATAAATTTTTTGTCGTGTTGCTTTCGCATATTGGG
>JANYGM010000422.1 GCA_025362415.1 bacterium | reverse complement strand
AATAAATTGGTACTAAAAACCACCCCCAGCCCCTCCTTAGGAAGGAGGGGAGTTTTGTCCCCCTCCTTTTCAAGGAGGGGTTAGGGGTGGTTTTGATATTTGTTTGTGCTAAATGTTTGATAATCAAGTAATAAAAACTCTAATACAAAATGACAAAAGTATATATTATTGGGAAAATTGCAGTTTTTTAGAATTATTTTCATCAAAAATGTTTTTTAGCTAATTTTTCTATTATTTTTGTAGAAATTTAAAATCAACGAATAAATTTTAAATAAAATTTTTATTCTGCTTTACTAAAATCACTTAAAAAAATCCTCTAAAATAATTCTAATGGAAATAACTAACACTGTTTTCGGACAGATTTCTGAATATAATCACGAGCAAGTCGTCTTTTGCAATGACCCAGAAACAGGCTTAAAAGCCATTATTGCTATTCATAATACTGTTTTAGGACCTGCAGCAGGTGGTACTCGTATGTGGGCGTATGCCAATGAGGCTGATGCTTTGCGTGATGTTTTGCGCCTTTCTCGTGGTATGACTTTCAAAAACGCCATTTCAGGGCTAAATATTGGTGGTGGGAAAGCCGTTATTATTGGAGATGCACGCAAAGATAAGTCTGAAGGGCTTTTCCGTTCTTTTGGCAAATTTGTCCAAAATCTCAACGGAAAGTACATCACCGCTGAAGATGTGGGAGTGGGTACGCAAGATATGGAGTATATTGCTATGGAAACCAAGTATGTAGCAGGAAAGCCCAAAAGTTTGGGTGGAAGTGGCGACCCTTCTCCTGTAACTGCTTATGGCGTATATGTAGGAATGAAAGCAGCAGCAAAAAAAGTCTATGGCTCTGATAGTTTGGCAGGCAAAAGAATTGCTGTGCAAGGTGTAGGACACGTTGGCGAGCATATTGTAGCCCATTTAGCAAAAGAAGGCGCAAAAATTTTCATTTCTGATATTTATGAGGATATTTTGAAAAATGTTGCGACCAAATATGGGGCGGAAGTGGTGGATAAAGACAAAATTTATGATTTAGATGTGGATATTTATGCGCCTTGTGCGCTAGGAGCAACTATCAATGATGATACTTTGAGCCGTTTGAAATGCAAAATAATTGCTGGGGCGGCTAATAATCAGTTAAAAGATGAGAAAATTCACGGTGATGCTTGTCTTGCCAAAGGAATTGCGTATGTGCCTGATTTTCTTATCAATGCAGGAGGAATTATGAATGTTTATTGTGAGATTTCTATGCCTGTTTATAACCAAGAACGTGCATACGAGCAAGCAGAGAAGATTTATCAATATACAGAAAATATCTTTCAAGTTGCTGAAAAAGAAAAAATCAATACCCAAGAAGCCGCAATGCGTATTGCAATGCAACGCATCAACCAAATGGCTAAAATCAAAGCAACCTATTAGTACATTATTTTTACCACATAGGCACATAAAAAACATAGAAATACATTTTTTGTACTCTATGTTTTCTATGTGCCTATGTGGTTAAACAACCTAAAACAACAAAAATGACACTTTCAGATAGAATAAACGCTTTTTCAGCTTTAGGACTTTTTTTAGAGAAATCTTTAGCAGATAATACAGAAGAATTACAAGAACTTTGCCTTTACGCAAAAGCTAAAAATGCTTGGTTTTTGCCTCAAAATACACTTATGATGCTCAAAAGCATCTCCCAAATGCTCCAAAAAAACAACTTGCAAAACTGGACAGATAAATATGATTTACCTCAAATAAACCAAAATCCTAAAAAAATAGGCGTTATAATGGCAGGCAATATTCCTGCTGTTGGCTTTCACGATGCCCTTTGTGTGCTTATTTCTGGGCATATTTTGCACGCAAAACTTAGCTCTGACGACCAACTTCTTATCCCATTTCTTCTCAAAAAACTCCTTTTATTT
Organism: bacterium; assembly: GCA_025362415.1. Taxonomy (GTDB): domain Bacteria; phylum Bacteroidota; class Bacteroidia; order Cytophagales; family Thermonemataceae; genus JANYGM01. Next base: position 3,273 of record JANYGM010000422.1, on the reverse strand, counting down.
TTACCTGAAATAGAAAAAAATATCCATTTTATAGAACGTATGAATGATGTTGATGCTATTATAGCTACAGGAAGCGACAATACGGCACGTTATTTTGAGTATTATTTTGCTAAAAAGCCACATATTATCCGCAAAAACCGACATTCTGTAGCTATTTTTAATGGCAAGGAAACAAAAGAAGATTTTTTGAAATTGGGAGAGGATATTTTTACTTATTTTGGGCTTGGTTGTAGGAATGTTTCTAAAATTTATCTTCCAAAAGGTTATGACGAAAATAACGGAATTGTGCCATTTTATGATACTATACAAGTTTTTGAGGACGTTTATATCCACAACAAATACGCCAATAATTATGATTATAACAAAGCAATTTATCTTATCAAAAAAATAAAACATTATGACAATAATTTCCTGATTCTCTCTGAAAGCACAGAAATAGCCTCACCAATAGCTATGCTTTTCTATGAATTCTATGAAAATGACCAACATTTAAACGAAATTATTAGCAAAAATCAAGAGAAAATACAATGTATTGTTTCAAAAGATGCGTTTTTTGAAAACAGTTTTGGAAATAGTTTTGATTTTGGGCAAGCACAACACCCACGCCTACAAGACTATGCGGATAATGTAGATACAATGGCTTTTCTGAAACAAATTCAATAAAATAAAAAAGGTTATCAAAATTTTGATAACCTTTTTTATTTTATTGAATTTGTTTCAGAAAAGCCATTGTATCTACATTATCCGCATAGTCTTGTAGGCGTGGGTGTTGTGCTTGCCCAAAATCAAAACTATTTCCAAAACTGTTTTCAAAAAACGCATCTTTTGAAACAATACATTGTATTTTCTCTTGATTTTTGCTAATAATTTCGTTTAAATGTTGGTCATTTTCATAGAATTCATAGAAAAGCATAGCTATTGGTGAGGCTATTTCTGTGCTTTCAGAGAGAATCAGGAAATTATTGTCATAATGTTTTATTTTTTTGATAAGATAAATTGCTTTGTTATAATCATAATTATTGGCGTATTTGTTGTGGATATAAACGTCCTCAAAAACTTGTATAGTATCATAAAATGGCACAATTCCGTTATTTTCGTCATAACCTTTTGGAAGATAAATTTTAGAAACATTCCTACAACCAAGCCCAAAATAAGTAAAAATATCCTCTCCCAATTTCAAAAAATCTTCTTTTGTTTCCTTGCCATTAAAAATAGCTACAGAATGTCGGTTTTTGCGGATAATATGTGGCTTTTTAGCAAAATAATACTCAAAATAACGTGCCGTATTGTCGCTTCCTGTAGCTATAATAGCATCAACATCATTCATACGTTCTATAAAATGGATATTTTTTTCTATTTCAGGTAAAAATAAAAGGAGTTTTTTGAGAAGAAATGGGATAAGAAGTTGGTCGTCAGAGCTAAGTTTTGCGTGCAAAATATGCCCAGAAATAAGCACACAAAGGGCATCGTGAAAGCCAACAGCAGGAATATTGCCTGCCATTATAACGCCTATTTTTTTAGGATTTTGGTTTATTTGAGGTAAATCATATTTATCTGTCCAGTTTTGCAAGTTGTTTTTTTGGAGCATTTGGGAGATGCTTTTGAGCATCATAAGTGTATTTTGAGGCAAAAACCAAGCATTTTTAGCTTTTGCGTAAAGGCAAAGTTCTTGTAATTCTTCTGTATTATCTGCTAAAGATTTCTCTAAAAAAAGTCCTAAAGCTGAAAAAGCGTTTATTCTATCTGAAAGTGTCATTTTTGTTGTTTTAGGTTGTTTAACCACATAGGCACATAGAAAACATAGAGTACAAAAAATGTATTTCTATGTTTTTTATGTGCCTATGTGGTAAAAATAATGTACTAATAGGTTGCTTTGATTTTAGCCATTTGGTTGATGCGTTGCATTGCAATACGCATTGCGGCTTCTTGGGTATTGATTTTTTCTTTTTCAGCAACTTGAAAGATATTTTCTGTATATTGATAAATCTTCTCTGCTTGCTCGTATGCACGTTCTTGGTTATAAACAGGCATAGAAATCTCACAATAAACATTCATAATTCCTCCTGCATTGATAAGAAAATCAGGCACATACGCAATTCCTTTGGCAAGACAAGCATCACCGTGAATTTTCTCATCTTTTAACTGATTATTAGCCGCCCCAGCAATTATTTTGCATTTCAAACGGCTCAAAGTATCATCATTGATAGTTGCTCCTAGCGCACAAGGCGCATAAATATCCACATCTAAATCATAAATTTTGTCTTTATCCACCACTTCCGCCCCATATTTGGTCGCAACATTTTTCAAAATATCCTCATAAATATCAGAAATGAAAATTTTTGCGCCTTCTTTTGCTAAATGGGCTACAATATGCTCGCCAACGTGTCCTACACCTTGCACAGCAATTCTTTTGCCTGCCAAACTATCAGAGCCATAGACTTTTTTTGCTGCTGCTTTCATTCCTACATATACGCCATAAGCAGTTACAGGAGAAGGGTCGCCACTTCCACCCAAACTTTTGGGCTTTCCTGCTACATACTTGGTTTCCATAGCAATATACTCCATATCTTGCGTACCCACTCCCACATCTTCAGCGGTGATGTACTTTCCGTTGAGATTTTGGACAAATTTGCCAAAAGAACGGAAAAGCCCTTCAGACTTATCTTTGCGTGCATCTCCAATAATAACGGCTTTCCCACCACCAATATTTAGCCCTGAAATGGCGTTTTTGAAAGTCATACCACGAGAAAGGCGCAAAACATCACGCAAAGCATCAGCCTCATTGGCATACGCCCACATACGAGTACCACCTGCTGCAGGTCCTAAAACAGTATTATGAATAGCAATAATGGCTTTTAAGCCTGTTTCTGGGTCATTGCAAAAGACGACTTGCTCGTGATTATATTCAGAAATCTGTCCGAAAACAGTGTTAGTTATTTCCATTAGAATTATTTTAGAGGATTTTTTTAAGTGATTTTAGTAAAGCAGAATAAAAATTTTATTTAAAATTTATTCGTTGATTTTAAATTTCTACAAAAATAATAGAAAAATTAGCTAAAAAACATTTTTGATGAAAATAATTCTAAAAAACTGCAATTTTCCCAATAATATATACTTTTGTCATTTTGTATTAGAGTTTTTATTACTTGATTATCAAACATTTAGCACAAACAAATATCAAAACCACCCCTAACCCCTCCTTGAAAAGGAGGGGGACAAAACTCCCCTCCTTCCTAAGGAGGGGCTGGGGGTGGTTTTTAGTACCAATTTATT
>JANYGM010000418.1 GCA_025362415.1 bacterium | reverse complement strand
ACCATAATCTCTTTTTAAAACAGTGTACGGTAGCAAAATTGAGAAATACCTAGATTTAGCTAATTCATAACATCAATAAAAATAAAAAAGCCCACTAAAATATTTTAGTGGGCTTTTTATTAAAGTCTCCTTTGGAGATTTAGAGGCTATTTTTTGCTTCTTTTTTCAGCTAATAACAATGCTTCATACGCATTGATAACGCCACCAGAAACAGATAATTCTCCAAATTTTACGGCATCACCTTTGCCTGGTCTTTTCACATCTACATCTTTGTATTTTACAGAAGATTCCATTAAAATCTCTTTAAGTTCTACTGCGGTAAGTTTTGGATAACGGCTCAAAACAAGTGCTGCCACACCAACTGCAGCAGGGCAAGCCATACTTGTACCACTTGCATTGCCATATTTTGCATCAGGAACAGTAGAATATAAATCAACGCCAGGAGAAAATATATCTACTTTTGTTTGTCCGTAGTTAGAAAAATTTGCAGGAAGATTTTTATTTTCACCTTTCCAGCTAGATGCGCCAATTTCCAACCAATTTGTAGCTTTTCCACCACTTAAATAATAGGCGTTTGGAAAGTTATTATTATCTTTATTATCCAAATCTTTGCCCTCATTTCCCGCTGCGTGTATTAGCAAAACGCCTTTCTTTTCAGCATATTTTACGGCTTCATCTACATAAGATTTTTGAGGAGAATAACCCTTTCCAAAACTCATATTGACAATCTGTGCGCCATTATCAACAGCATAAAAAATAGCATTAGCAACATCTTTATCACGTTCATCTCCATCAGGAACAGCACGCAAAGACATAATCACCACATTATCAGCCACTCCATCAATACCTTCACCATTTTGGCGCACCGCTGCAATAATGCCCGCTACGTGTGTACCGTGAAAGGCTTCTGGACCTTCTACATTATTATTTCCATAGCCTTTTTCTTGCAAATTATCAGGGTTATCACCTACAACGGTAGAACTATTGAAAGTATCATCATATTGATAATTTTTCTCACTAGAACTACTTTTTGCGGCTTCTGCATCAAGAACTTCTGCTAATTGTTTTTCGGAAGTAATGCCATTTGAGGCAATTTGCGCATAAACTCCTTTAGCTTTTTCAAGTTCGGCATCTCCTTTTGTGTCTAATGCTTTTACTTTATCTTCTGTAAGTTCTTTGGTATTAAGTGCTTTTTCAAGTGCGGCTACACTTGTTTTATACATCATTTTTATCATTGTTACTTGCTCTGCAGGCATTCCCCCGCCACCGCCTGCATTTTGGGCTTTACCTTTTTCAAACTCCCCTTTTACTTTAAGATAAAGTTTGTAGTCTGCGCTTGCTTTGTCGCTTTCTGATACGGTAGCAAACTTTTTGCCTAAACGCACATATTCACGTGTAACCTCAAGTGTTTGAGAATTTACGTTAGATTTGCCATCTTTGCTACCCAAAAAATTCCAGCCGTTGATGTCATCAATATAGCCATTTTTGTCGTCATCAATGCCGTTTCCTGCTTTTTCTTTCTTATTTACCCACATCACTTTCTTAAGGTCGGGGTGGTCTGGCTCAACACCAGAATCAATAACAGCAACAATAACAGGTTTTTTCTTATTGGCTTTTTTCTTTTTTAGAAGTTCCGTGTAGGCTTTTTCTGCGCTTACGCCACGAGTTTTGTCAGCTTTTTCATCAAGATTAAACCAGTTTTTGGGAGCTTCTTGTGCGTTTGCATTGCTTATAACAGTGAAATTGAAAGCTGCAAGGGCGCAAAATCCCAAGACATATTTTTTGTTGAACATAAGAGTTTGTTTTATTAAATGATTTTTTAAGTAATTATGAATTGTGAATTATGAATTATGAATTGTGAATTATGAATTATGAATTATGAATTGTGAATTGTGAATTATGAATTATGAATTATGAATTATGAATTATGAATTATGAATTATGAATTATGAATTGTGAATTGTGAATTGTGAATGAATACAAAGTTTTGAATTAGATAACGACATTGATAAATTGTATTCAGCCCCAGCGGGGCAGTATATTTATAGGAAATAATTGTATTTTGTATTTCGCTCCAGCGGAGCGAAATATTTATAATAATATGTATATTTTTAATAGTCATTTGATTTATAAAAGATTACGAAAAAAATACAACAAATTAACAATGTCGTTATCTAAATATGCCACTTATTTAGACAAAAATAAACAAAAATCTTACCAAAAAAAATAAAAACACAAAAAAACTCACCCCAAAGAGGTGAGTTTTTCCCATATGCTTATTAAAATCAACTTAATTTACTAAACTTATTCCCTTTATTTTCTCACGAAAATTTCTTTTTTGCCATTGTTGTATGTTTTAGTGTAACGACACCAACAATTCTTGCCATTGTTGTGTGTTTTAGTGCAACGACACCAACAATTTTCTATTTTTTGATAGGAGCAAAGGCTCTCATATAATCTTTTACTGTTCCTACGACTGTATTATAGACATTTGTAGTTGTGTTTGAAAACTCTTTGAAAGGCTTTACAATAGTGCTAGACCATTCTTGGTACATTGTGTTCCATTTGTCGTTGAGTTGTTCAACTTTTTCTTTGGCAGAACTGTCAAAACCTGTATATTGTGTGGTAATATCTTGGAAAATATCCGACCACGCTTTGTTCATATTTTGGGTTGTTTTTACAAACTTCTCAAAATGTTGTTTCATATCATTAGAAAGAGGTTTTTGATTTAGTTGTAGTACAAAATCTTCCATTATTTTGGTTTGTTTTGCCTGCCAATTTTCATAAATTCCCCCAATTTCCTCTATCATTCTTGATGAAATTCCATCAGAAATAAGTGCTTTTTGCATCATTTCAGATGCTTGCATAAAATTCTCTAGTAATTTTGTATGCCCATTTACCCACAATTCTATTATTTCTTTAGAATTATTCATTTAGTTTATTTTCTTGTCTTGCGTCTTTCAAAATTTCTTTCTTTTTGATGTTACAAAGGTAATCAACTTTTTAATGATAATATAATTTTTTAAAGATTATTTTTATGAAAAATGCCTATTTTTTACAAAAATGATACTTTTTCGTTTTAAAATTGTACTTTTCTAAGAATGAAGAAACTATTATTTTTAATAACAAAAATTAGGTTTTCTTAGATTTTTCTTAGATTTTATTTGGTTATTTTCTCTTTCTCTTAATAAAAATTTGTTTTTAGTCCCAAAAACTATTTTTTCAACCACATAGACACATAGAAAACATAGAAATACAGAATACAATTAAATACAAAAAACAGTACGAAAAATATTCGTACTGTTTTGTATTTTACTCGTATCTCTTACTTCAAAGTTCGTACCTCAAAAATTATCTTGTTACGACTACGCTATAAGTGCGTCCATTGCGTTCAAAAGTGATAGTAATTGTTCTGTCGCAACCACCCAAACCATAATCAATTGTACGGCTTACGTCAGTAGCAGCGAAAGTTACACGACCACTTACGGGCTTGAAAATACCAGATAAAAAGCAAGAAGTTTTGATAAGAACTGGTTTTAGAGGGTCAATAGTAACTGTAAAAGCTACTCCTTTACGTGTAACACCACTTCCTGCTGTTCCGTTTGTGTTGCCATTGCTGATAGTAAATTCATCATCATAAGCATCTGTTGGTGTTGCAGAACCTGCGCTCCACTCACGTATGCGGTTTGCCTCCCATTGGAACACCTCGTTAGTAGAAGAGGTACGTTTTCCGCCAATTATTTCTATTCTGTGTTTTGGATTACCATTTGGCGTTGAGATGTTAGTAACACGTCTTGTACCCTCTATTTTGCTGAATTTGGTCGTATCAAGTTTTGAACTTACAAAATAGTTGCTTGGAATCATTGTAATTACGCTTCCAGCATCCATATACTTGCCTGTGTAGGTTACGTTGATGATACCTTTGCGGATACGCCCATCTCTGCCTTTGCAACCTGTGCCAAAATCTATGACAAGACTACCAAGTACTGGTGCTGTAACAGTTGGGCAACCTGTTCTCACAGTTACACCAGATGCATTAAAAACGCCTCTTTCGCTCATTGAAGACTGTGAAGACGCATCTATATCGTCAAATTCTGTTTCTGTGTCTGCGTGGTCTACTACGCTTTCACCATCAGCGAGATAAGAAAAATCATCAGCAGCTTTTTTACAAGAGCTGAAAGAAATGCCCAAAATGAGCGTAAGAGCTGCTAAACGGAAAGATAACTTTTTCATAAAAATTAGAATTTAGATTTTGTTATTAGAAATTTAATTTAGAAATTTATTTTTTTACTTTTATTGAATTTTTTTGCTGGATTTTGAAGATTAGAGAGAAGTATTTAAAAAAGGTTTAAAAGATTTTAAAAATATCTTAGATGCTACTTTTACTTTAATTAACTTAATTTGTGTTATTTGGCATTTGGGGCAAAAGTTTTGCCAAAGGTTTAAATAAATTAGGACTTACGCAAAACCTATTAAAAACCACCCCTAACCCCTCCTAAAAAGGAGGGGGATAAACTCCCCTCCTTCCTAAGGAGGGGCTGGGGGTGGTTTTAGAACTTTTTTGCCAAAGGTTTAAATAAATTATAAAATATTTGCTTTTTTTTTTAATATTCATACAACTTTTTTTAGACAATGAAACTCTATGTATTAAGTAATTGTGAATTTTAAATTGTGAATTGTGAATGAATACAAAAGTTTGATAATCAAATGATTGCTTGTTTTGTGGTCAAATCAAAACATAAGTTAATTATACAAACCTACTTAGGACAAAAACAACAATAAAATAGGCAAGCAACAAGCTATTTCAACGACAAAATGTTATACTCTGAAAATTTGGTGGCGCAGGCGCAACAAGGCGACAAACAAGCATTTAATCAGCTTGCAAATGCTTGGTATCCAAGAATTTATAATTTTACTTATAAATATTTTGCTGATGAAGAACTTGCTATGGAAGTAACACAAAAAACGTTTATCTCTGTGTATCAGCATTTTGAGAGTTTGCAGGATACAGAAAAATTTAAGTCTTGGATTTATAGGATTGCACATAATATGTGCCATAATGAACACAAAAAAAACAAAAAAACTTCTTTTTTAGGGCTTTTCAAAACCAATAAAGATAATGATGACGAAATAGAGTATTTGCCTATTTCTGACGAGCAAAACCGCTCAAATCCTTCTAATTATGTAGAAAATGTAGAAAATACGACACTTTTAGAAAAAGCATTGGCAAAAATAAATCCTGACCAAAAAGCAGTAGTAATTATGAAAGAATATGAAGGTTTGAAGTTTTCAGAAATTGCAGAGATTTTGCAAATCTCGGAAAGTACCGCAAAAGCACGCTTATATTACGGACTTGATGCGCTACGAAAGGTTTTTGAAGGCTGGAATTTATCAAAAGAACAAATGCTGTATTCTTAATTAGGAATTATGAATTAGGAATTGTGAATGAAATACAGTATTCTATAATTAGGCATCTTGCCTAAAACGTATTAAAAATATTAACATAATAAAAAAAATGAAACCAGATAAAAATATCTTAATTGATTACCTCTATGGCGAGATTTCTGATGAAAAACGCCTAGAAATTGAGTTGTATTTTTCTCAAAATCCTGCTGAAAAAATCCATTTGGAAGCACTAAAAAATACGCAAAACATCTTACATCAACTCAAAGATAAAACGCCCAAACAGCCACTTATTTTGATGAATATGGATAATTTGACTACAAAAAGCACTAAAAAAACTAATAAGCAAAATAACCAACAAAACATCAATACAACGCAAAATCAAACACAAAGTCAGCCGTTTTTTAATGCTTTTACACGTAATTTTATGGGCGTGGCAGCTTGTTTGTCGTTCTTGTTTTTGTCTGCATATCTTACAGGGTTTAGTGTTAGACAAACAGACAAAGGTTTTGAAGTAGCGTTTGGTAAAAATAATCAAAATGATAACCAACAACTAGACAAAAATCAGCAACAAAAACCGCAACTGCAGCTAACAGACGAACAAATAAATAAAACGGCTAGCAACAGTAATCAAAATAACAATGATAAAAATACTCAATTTATGGAGAATTTTATTAGCCAAAAAATGAAAGAAAAAGACACTTATTATGAAAATGAATTAAGTGCTTTGAAAAACAAAGTAAGTAATCAAAATTCTAATGCTTTTTTAAGTTCAAATGCAAGCGCAAACGCTGGTAATTCAAAAGGTACTTTTACCAACAAAGAAGTACAAGAAATGCTTAAAAAAGTGCGTGAAGAAGATTTTGAAATGATGCGAGGTTTTGTGGCTGCCAATAATATTCAGCAAAGTGAGTATATCAATACTGCCTTTAAGTCGTTTGCAGAATATTGGGAAGGCAAACGTCAGCAAGATTTATCAGCCATAGGAAGCTCTTTTAGCACTTTTAAAGATGAAGCAAAAGAGAAGTTTAAGGAAAATGATATGATTTTGACAAGATTAACGGCAAAGTAAAAGCCCCAAAAAGCCCCCAAACCCCCAAAGGGGGCTTTAATACAAAATCAAAATAAAACAAAAATCAACAATAAAATTCTAAGAAAAATGAAAAAGATAATGTTAAAACTGCTTTTTGTGAGTGCTTTGGTGCTTTTCAGATTGAGCTTGCCTGCGCAAAATGTGCCTACTACACGTATGGAACGTGATATGAAAATATTTTCTACAATGCTAGACGAGTATATGGAAAAAAATATGGGAAAAAATAATATGTTCAATAATAACACTAAAATTGAGTATTTGGACGGTTTTGGAGTGCTTGTGAAAGTCGTTTGTACTAATAATTGGGAAACTCGTGGCAAAGCGTGGCTTAGCAAACTTGAAAGATTAGAAATTATTGAGCCAAATGTGCATGAGGTGCGTAGTCGTGCTAATGAGGTGCGTATAGGAAGTGGTAATGTCAAAGTTAGGACAAGTACTAAAAATGGTAAAACAACCATCATTACAAATAATAATGGGAAAGTTACGACTGAAGAATATGATGAGAAAGATAAAGATAAAAGATGGAAGGGAACTATCCAAATTTCTAAAGAAGATAATAAACGTGATTATAAAGAGGCAAAAGAAGATGAAAAACGTGCAAAGGCAGATTTGAAAAGAGCTAAAAAAGACTTTGAAAGAAGCCAGAAAGATTTAGAAAATCATCAAAAAGACTTAGAAAAACACCAAAGAGATGTTCAAAAACTTTCAAAAAGTGAGAGAAGAGATGCAGAAAGAGAAATGAAAGAAATGGAAAGAGAGATGAAAAAAATGGAAAGAGAACTGAAAGATAACGAAAATGAGATGAGAGAAGCACAGAAAGAAATGGAAAAAGAAACAAAAGAAATGCAAAAAGAAATGGCTATTTATCAAGCAACACAAGATAGCGTTAATAGAATTGAAGATGCAAAAACAGAAGCAGCTATTAAGGATTTTTTGGTACAATATGCAGACCTTATTACGGAGTTAAAACCCAATGAACGTATCAGAATAATGTATTTGGATAGCAAACAAATGGCAGGAATGGATTTCGTTTGGAATGGTGAAAGCGGACAAACAAAAGCAGAAAAAACCCAGCCAAAAGGTTTGGAAGTATTTAAAAGTGATATTGATAGCTACAAATCTTCTAAAAATGACAAAGATTTTAGAACTCGCATCAAACAAATTGCACCTACAAAACAAAAAGAAAGCCTAAAAATGGACTTACTCGCAAGCGTTTTTGATAGAGTGATAGCAGAAACAAAGGGAGAAAATATCAAAACTCACGGAAAAACGCAAGTGTCATATTTAGAAGATTATGCAGTAAAATATGATAGCAAACTTCTGTTAAAAAATAAAATGTACTTTTTTGATGATGACACAAACAATGAAAAAGACAAAGAAAAGCAAGCTAAAAAGCGTAATGACAATGAATTACGAGAAAGTAATATTAAAAAACAACAGGAGTTTTTAGAGAAAACTGGTAAAGAATATTTTTTACTCTATGGCAAAACTGTTGCAACAGAGTTAAAAACAAATGAAAAACTGATATGGGAAGTAGATTTTGGAGATAAACCAAAAAATACTTCTGATAATACTGCAAATGTTGCTAATAGTATTTTGAGTAAAATGACTTTTGTTGTAACAAAAAATGTTTTGGAAGATTTAGATAACAGAAAAATCTCGTTAGAACAAGCTATGGCACAGGTAAAAGTAGAAAAAAGATAACTTTTGAGGTGTGAGGTGTGAAGTATTTTTTGAGAAATACTTTGGCATAGGATTTGAAATACAAGAAATAAGTTTACAAAAACAACAAAAATTTTGGTTTAGTTTCCACACTTTTGCAATAAAAAAAGCCTTTCTAAGCAATTAGAAAGGCTTTTTTGTGTTTAGTTGACTATGTAAAATCTGGAATTGTTTTAATTAAAATAAACATTTTATTATTACTAGGAATGAGTATAAACCCATACTTTTGGTAAAAACTAATAGCATTTCCATCAACAGGTTCTACAATAACAGCTAGTATTCCAAGTGTTTCTGAAATATCAACACATCTTTTTAATGCATCTATTAACAAAATTTCTCCAAAACCTTTACCTTTTTCAGTTTTGTCAATAGCTAATCTGCCTAATAAAATTGTTGGTAAATTAGCATAAGAAGGAGGCATTTTTTGCATCAAGTCAGGTGGAAAATCATTTCTATCAATGGAATTGCCAGATAGTGTGTAATAGCCTAAAACTATCTTATCTTTAATATCATTCAAAACATAACAAATAGATAAATCTCTATTTACATCTTGTTTAGCTTGCTTTTGAACATAGTTATTTAAAAGCAGATTATCACAGTCAAAAGCACTTTTTTGGTGATTTTTATTTAATTTTTCTATTATTAGGCTCATTTTCTTCAATAAATTTTTTATAATTTGATTGAGCTTTTTTAAGACTACTATTTGCGCTAGGAGGATTTAAGAGTGCATCTAAAAATATTTTTTTATCTTCAATTGTATTTAATATTTTACTGTTTTCACTAATAATTTTAGTTGCCTCAGTATTTACACAATAAATTACAAATTCAGACATACTTTTAAAACCTTTAAGCTCAGAAGCATACTTAATTAACTCTTTTTGTGAAGAATTGATACGAATATCAATTCTATTATTTGATATTACTGCCATCTTTAGTTGAAATTTGAAAGTCTGAAAATTTGAAAGTCTGAAAATTTGAAAAGTCTGAAAATTTGAAAAGTCTGAAAATTTGCAGTACCATCTGCAAATGTACGTATTATTTCCGTACAAAAAAATAATTTTCAAAAATAATTTAATAGATTTTTAAGATGTGCAATAAAAAAAGCCTTTCTAAGCAATTAGAAAGGCTTTTTATTATGTAGTTCAATAAATTTTTTATAATTTGATTGAGCTTTTTTAATACTACTATTTGCGTTAGGAGGATTTAAAAGTGCCTCTAAAAATATTTTTTTATCTTTAAATGTATTTAATATTTGGTAGTGTTACAGAATATATGCTGGGTTAATTATTTGATTTTCAATTAGTTATTTTTTGAGTATGTTTATTATTCCTCTCTACAGTTTAATAAATATAACTAAATTTAAAAACTTTTATTTTATTTAAAACTAAGACACTTTGACTAATATCCAAATAAGTAATAAAAGTTAATAGTTTGATAATCAAACAATTATATCATCATACATTCTGTAACACTACCTTACTTTTATTATGAGTAGCTTTGTAAGGAATTTTGTAAATATACTGCAAACGGGAAGGATTTTGGAAAACAAATTTTGTATTAGTTCCAGCGGAACGACATATTTATAGAAGTATTATTGCATTTGTATTTCGCTCCAGCGGAGTGGTATATTTATAAATATTTCGCTCCGCTGGAGCTGAATACATTTTTGACCTATTTTCTATAAATATGTCAGTCCGCTGGACTTCAATACATTTTCCGAAATTCAAACCGTTCACAGTATAAAACATAAATGTAATATAAAATAATTAAAATTCTTTATATAAAATATAAAATATAATATGAAAAATAACATAAGCACTAAAGTTTACTTGTTTTTTGATATTTTAGAATGAAAAAGTAGTAAATTTGTGGAAAGTGCGTTTCTGCTACAATCTAAAATTATCACGAAGAATTATTTATTAAAAAATTATTATTAAAATGGCTGAATGTTCCGTTATTATTTCTTTTTACAACAAAATAGAGTATCTAAAACTTGTATTAGAAGGATTTGAAAGACAATCTTACAAAGATTTTGAAGTAATTATTGCTGATGATGGCTCTAAACCAGAAATTGTTGCGCAAATCAAAGAAATACAAAACACATATACCTTTAATATTGCTCACGTATGGCACGAAGACTTAGGTTGGCGCAAAAATGAAATACTTAATAAAGCTATTTGCCTCACAAAAACGCCCTATATTATCATTATTGATGGTGATTGTATTCCTCACAAACATTTTATCAAAGAACATATTACGTATAAACAACTTGGTGTGTGTTTGACAGGAAGAAGAGTTAATTTATCACAAGAAATGACAAACAAAATTACTGCTACGTCAGTGAAAAATGGGGATTTGGAGCATATTGTAGCAGAATTTATTATTAGCTCACTTAAAAGGCAATCTAGCTACATAGAAACAGGATTTTACCTCAAAAATAAGCATTTACGTAAGTGGAGCGCAGAAAAAAAAGTAGGTATTTTGGGTTGCAATTTCTCACTTTATAAAGAGGATTTACTCAAAATAAATGGTTTTGATGAACGTTATAAAGCTGCTGCAGTAGGAGAGGATAGTGATATTCATTACAGATTAGAGCTTTTGGGAATGAAAGTAAAATCTATTAAAAATTTAGCTATACAATACCACCTTTATCACGTAGAATTAGAAAGATTGCCAGTAAATCAGTTGCTTTTTGAGCAAATTCAACGAGAGGCAATAGCTTTTACACCTTTTGGAATAGAAAAAAACGGTAGTGTTACAGAATGTATGCTGTAAAAAAGTAAGGTTAAAAACTTGTAAAAACTGCAATAAAGCAATAACTTTGTGGAATGCATAAATCTACATGAAAATTAGCATACATTCTGTGGCACTACCAAAAATAATTTAATAGATTTTTAAGACATACAAAAAAGCCTTTCTAATCACTTAAAAAGGCTTTTTGTTTACATTCGTACTTTGTAGCTCCTATTTCGTAGCTCTTTTCCTAAGCATCTCCTGCAACCATTACTTTTGTTAAGTTTTTAGGCTGATAAACCACTGATAATACAAGCGCAACAGCAAGAACGCCGCCCAAAATAGGGAAACCATAAGGTAATTGTAAGTGCATCACAACAGGAATAACTGCAAATCCAGCAGGAACTAATACGCAAAGTGCTATTCCAATTTTTTTAATTAAAACATTGTATTTGAGGTGATAAAGCCCCAAAGTTTGGAAAACACTCTCAAATCCGTGAGAAAGGTGCAAGCCCAAAAATGCCATACTAATTACATACAAAATAACCAACCAAAGTTCTTGAAAAGCCACACTCGTAAGCGTATAAAGGTCTTTATAGGCGGTTATGTCAGTACCATACTTAATATCTACTACACTTGTGCCAAACTTCATTTGATACCAGAAATTTTGAAGATGTACTACAATGAAAATCAGCACTACAGTACCCAAAATGCCCATATTACGAGAACTCCAAGCAGAGCTTTTGCCCATTGTGTCGTGTGCGTAGGAGATTGGGCGAGCTTTTTTATTTTGCAAAGTCAGCATCAAAGTCATCACTACGTGAAGTAGGATAAAGCCAAAATTAGCAATAGAAACCGTCTGAATGAGGGGATTATGTCCCATAAAGTGTGCGTATTTATTAAACGCTTCTCCACCATCTCCTTTGAGAAGTTGTATGTTTCCTATGAGATGTACGACAAGGAAGAGCATCATAAACAGCCCTGTGAGTGCAGTAATGAGCTTTCTGCCCAGTGTGCTTGTAAGAGTATTGACTAACCAGTTCATTTTATTTTAGTATTTATTGAATGTTTGTTGAATGTTATTGGATATATTTTTAAAGATTTTAATTTTACCAAAATTATACTACAAATAGTTATAAAACAACTTTTTATCAAAATTAAGTAGTATTTTTTGATTGTTTTGAATGATTCTAAATAATTTTTTGAGTTGTGAGTTGTGAGTTGTGAGTTGTGAGTTAATACAATAGTTTGATAATCAGCTAATTATGTAATTTTTTACTATATTCTATCATATCAAAAACAAAATGAACTGCAAAAAGTTATTTTTTTGGATAAATAATTGAATAAATAAATGTATTTTTGTATTTACATCATATCTCACACATCACACATCACACATCATACATCACACATCACACATCACACATCATACATCATACATCATACATCATACATCATACATCACACATCACACATCACACATCACACATCATAAGAGTTTTTATTACTTGATTATCAAACATTTAGCACAAACAAATATCAAAACCACCCCTAACCCCTCCTTGAAAAGGAGGGGGACAAAACTCCCCTCCTTCCTAAGGAGGGGCTGGGGGTGGTTTTTAGTACCAATTTATT
>JANYGM010000415.1 GCA_025362415.1 bacterium | reverse complement strand
AAGGAGTATTTTGTTTGGAATGAACAAAGAAATGAACTTTTTAATAGTTTTGAAACTTTTATTATTGAACTTCAAACCATTATTCAACAACCTTTTACAGTTTGGCTTGATGGAAGTTTTACTACCAAAAAAGAGTTTCCAAATGATATAGATTGTGTTATTTTTGTGGATTATAGATGTTTTGACGGAAAGGAAACAGCTTTTTTTAATTTAAAAATGGTATATAAAAAACTAAAAATAGATAGTTATTCTGTAAAGGTTTATCCAGAACAACACGAAAAATATGTTATTTTTACGAATGATAAACAAGATTGGGAGCGTATATTTGGGCGTACAAGACTAAATACTCATACAGGATTATACTACTCAAAGGGATTTTTGCAACTTAAAATGTAAGGTTATGGAACGTATAGAAAAACCAAAATACGAGTATCTTTTGCTTGCTATTGATGACGAAGTAACCAGCATCAATATGATAAACAATGCAATAGAAAGACACCAAGATGATTTTTTTCAAGTACAACAATATAAAGAACTCAAAGAAGAATATACAAAACAACTTCTTGAGTTGCTTAAAGAGGTATTTAATAATTTTAATATTCATATCCAGTTGAAATATCAGCGTGATTTTGTGGAAGATTTTAATCAAATAGAAAATCTTTTAGCATTAATAGAACAAGCAAATAAAAGTATTGATTTTCACAAACAAGCAGATATTCTTGATGAAAATTCTATTGAAAACTATGAAAATTTGCGTTTAAAATACATTAACGAAATTGTAGTAATTTTGCACACAATAAATACTCCTTTGAAGATTTTAGCATAAAAACTAAAAAACATTCTAATTATATGTACAAGGCTCTCGTGTTGGGTTGTGGCAATATTGGTGCTATGTATGATTTGGAAAATGACCAAATCCAGACACACGTTAAAGCACTTCTTAAAAATGAAAATTTTGAGGTTTTTATCTTTGATTTGGATAAAAATATTACAGAAAAAATAGCCCAAAAATATAAAAATATTACAGTTTTAAACAAACTTAATAACCTTAAAACTTATGATTTGGTAAGTATTTGTACGCCAACTTTTACGCACCTTGACTACCTCAAAAAGTGTATCAAAGCAAGCGTAAAAGTTGTTATTTGTGAAAAACCAATTACTAATGATAAGTATAAATTAGTTGAATTTTTGTCGGAAAATTTAGTCAGAAAAACTAAAATTTTAGTTAATTACATTCGTCCATTTCAGCCAAAATACAAAATACTCAAAACACAAATAACTAATATTTTAGCTACAGAAAAAGCTACTAATATTATTGTAAAGTATTATAAAGGTTTTATGAATTATTGCTCTCACGCACTTAATTTATTAGAATTTTTGTTTGAGAAACGCTTAAATTTTCTTAATTTTAAGTCTTTAAATAGAGAATATGATTTTTTTAAAGATGATGCTACTATTACGGCTTTTGGCTTGTGGGATTTGGGTAGCCTTACACCTGTCAATTTAATTGGTTTTTTTGACACTAATTTTCCTATTTTTGAAATAGAAATTTATTTTGAAAATCATAAAATTTTGATTAAAAATGGTGGAAATGAAATAGAAATTTATCAGAAAACAACAGAAAAATATAGTAATTTTTCTCAAAATCCAACGAGTATTTTTACTGATTGTTTGGATAATTATATGCAATATGTTGTTTTGGAAGCGCAACATTTACTAGAAAATTCAAAGGAAAAAGATAATTTTGATGCCATAGCGCAACTAAATCATTATCTTATTAGTTTGTCTGAAGAGAACTAAAAAAGCATTAAAACCTTAATCCCCCAAAATGGAAATTATCACATCTACAAAATATAAATTAGCTATAAAAGGTGGCTCACCATTGCGTACAGAGTTATTTCCTGCTTACAATAACATTGGCGAAGAAGAAAAAGCGGCAGTAATGCGAGTGCTTGATACAGGTAATTTGTCGCAATTTTTGGGTGCTTGGCACAAAGATTTTTATGGCGGACCTACAGTGCAGGCTTTTGAAAAGGCTTGGGCAACTGCTTTTGATGTAAAACACGCCATTACGGTCAATTCTAATACATCAGGGCTTTTTGCCGCCATTGGAGCGTGCAATATTCAGCCTGGTGATGAGGTGATTGTGTCGCCTTATACAATGTCTGCAAGTGCTTTAGCACCTATTATTTATGGTGCTGTGCCTGTTTTTGCAGATATTGATGAAGATAATTTTGGGCTAAATCCAGCAAGCGTGGAGGCAAAAATAACGCCTCGTACAAAGGCTATTTTGGTGGTGCATATTTTTGGAAATCCTGCCAAAATGGACGAAATAATGGCTATTGCCAAAAAACATAATTTGTATGTTATTGAAGATTGCGCACAAGCTCCACTCGCAACTTACAAAGGCAAATTAGTTGGTTCTATTGGTGATATTGGCGTTTTTAGTCTTAATTATCACAAGCACATACATACAGGAGAAGGTGGTGTTATTACAACAAATAATGATAAATTAGCTGAAAAATTGCATCTTATCCGCAATCACGGAGAAAATATTGTAGAGCCAACAGGTGTAAAAGACTTAACCAATACTTTTGGTTATAATTTCAGAATGACTGAAATTGAGGCAGCTATTGGCATAGAACAACTCAAAAAATTACCGTTTTTATTGGAGGAAAGGTTGCAAAATGCTAAATTTTTCAATGAAAATCTTGGAAAAATAGCAGGAATTATCCCCGCAATAGTGGAAAATGGAAGTAAACACGTTTATTACGTTCAGCCTTTTAAATTCAAAAAAGAAATTATTGGCATTGATAGAAATACTTTTATCAATGCGGTAAAAGCAGAAATTCCATCTGCTGTTTTGCGTGAAGATACGCCTTTAATAGGAATGGGATATGTTAGACCACTTTATTTGGCACCAATTTACCAACAACGAGCTGCAAGTTGTTCTTTTAATTGTGAAAAATATAAAGGTGTTGTAGATTATTCTAAGGGAATATGCCCCGTAGCAGAGAAGATGCACTATGAGGAGTTGTTTTCACACGAGTATATGCGTGGAAATATGACCACAAAAGATTTGCAAGATGTGGTTGATGCGTTTTATAAAGTTGCTGAAAATATTGATGAATTAAGGTAGGGAGTAGTATTTAGTAAATGAAGATAAAATAATAAATTCAAAAAATGTTAGAAAAATTAGTTGGAAAAGGTTTGTTTGTATTTAGTGACCCTGCAGGCGCAAAAGCAGTTTTGGCACTTGTTTGTGAGTTAAAAAATGCTCCCAATAGCCCGTTATCAGATTTTTTGATTATTTCGGATAGGAAATATGATTTTTATGAGGATTTTGGTTTTGAGGTGCAGGCTTATGTCCCAAAATCAGAAAAAAAGGTTTTAAATGACTTTAAACCTGATTTTATTTTCACAGGAACTTCTTATACTTCAAAAATAGAGTTAAGATTTATTCGTCAGGCACAAGAAAAAAATATTTTTTCTTGTGCTTTTATTGACCATTGGACAAATTTTTTGAATAGATTTATCTGGAATAGACAAAGAGATAGTGAGGCAAAAGATAATCTTTTTTTTCCTAATAAAATCTGTGTTCTTGATGAAAAAGCTCACAAAATGGCTGTTTTAGAAGGATTACCAGAAGAGAAACTTGTGATTTTAGAAAATCCGTATTATGATTTTTTGAGAAATTGGCAACCTAAATTAGACAAAAAACTATTTATTGAAAGCCTAACATTAGATAATCTTGATGATTATATTCTCTTTGTGCCAGAGCCTTTGAGCCAAGCAGGCGGAAAAGAAAAATTTGGTTTTGATGAGTTTGATGTTCTTTTTCATTTAGTGGAGGTACTTTATCAGAAAAAATTAGTAGGTTTGAGTGCTAATTTGATAATAAAACTTCACCCAAACCAAGATAAGGTTGTTTTTGGAAAAAAACTACAAAAATATTTTGCAAAGATGCTTGAAAATGAAGAGATTACAGAGAAAAACCTACTTTTTAAAAATGTGTATATGTCAAATGCTGGTACTATGGTCAATGATTTGATGTTTTATGCGGATTTGGTGGTAGGTATTTTTTCTAATGCCCTCATAGAAGGGAAACTTATTGGTGCAAATGTAGTCAGAATACTGCCCAAAACACATAAAATCAATTTATTGAAAGATTATACGGACATAAAAGTTGTAGAAAAATTAGAATTATAGAAAATTTTTAGTAAAAATCTATGCAAGACAACAACAATCATCATATTTTTTTGGAGGGAGAAAACCTTTATTTGCGTGCTATTGAAGAAAAAGATTTGAATGGTGCGTATTTTCAATGGCTTAATGATGAGGAAGTTACAAAATATAATTCTCACGGAAGGTTTCCAAATACACCCAAAAAGCAATTAGATTATTTTAATTCTTTGCAAAACACAGACAAATCTCTAGTTTTGGCAATTATTGATAAAAAAACAAATTTTCATATAGGAAATATCAGCCTGCAAAACATCAATTGGATAGATAGCAATGCAGAATTTGCTATTTTGATGGGAGATAAAAATTTCTGGGGGAAAGGTTACTCTACACAAGCAGGAGAACTTATTATCAAACACGCTTTTGAAAAACTAAACTTACATAGAATTTACTGTGCTACTTCTATTGAAAATATTGGTATGCAAAAATTGGCTAAAAAACTACAAATGACACAAGAAGGCATCAGAAAAGAAGCTATTTTTAAGGCTGGAAAGTATTTAGATATAGTGGAATTTGGACTGATTAACATCAAACAGTAGAACAATACTAAAAATTACTTCAAAATAAGAATGAAATACTGCAAAAAATGCTTACAAACAGATACTAGACCAAATACATTGTTTGATGAGAATGGTATTTGCCCTGCGTGTAACTATTTTGATACACTCAAAAACGTTGATTGGCAAGAACGAAAAGATGAACTTGCAACTGCGGTACAATTTGGGAAAGACAATAGCCATTCTGGTTATGACTGTATTATAGGTATTAGTGGTGGAAAAGATAGCCTTAGGCAGGCTTTGTATGTCAAAAAAGTTCTTAAAATGAACCCATTACTAGTTTGTTTAAGTTATCCGCCAGCACAAGTTACACAACGTGGTGTGGATAACGTAACTAATCTTATTGAACAAGGTTTTGACTGTATCACTATCAATCCTGCACCCAAAGTATGGCAAAACCTTATGAAAAAAGGTTTTTTGACTTATGCTAATTGGGCTAAATCTACAGAATTAGCCTTGTTTAGTAGTGTACCTCGTTTAGCTATTGCTTATCAGATTCCATTAATTTGGTGGGGTGAAAATCCTGCTTTGCAACTAGGAGATTTGAAAACTAAAGGTAAAAGTGGTGGAGATGGGAATAATCTCAAACATATGAATACTTTGGGTGGTGGTGATGTTACTTGGCTTTTGAGTGAGGAAATACGTAAAAATGATATTTTGCAATATGTTTATCCTTCTGATGAAGAAATGCAACGTGCCAATTTGCGTATTACATTTTTAGGTTATTATTGGAAGGATTGGTCACTTATCAATAATGGAAATTATGCAACTTTACGAGGTTTGGACATAAGACAAGAGCCACCAGAAGCTATTGGTGAGCCGTATGGCATTACTTCGCTTGATGAAGATTGGGTGTCGCTAAATCAGATGATAAAATACCTCAAATTTGGCTTTGGACGTACTACAGATTATATGAATGAGGAGATTCGTCTTGGTAGAATTTCAAGAGAAAATGCCATAAAACTTGCTGAAAAATATGATGGTACTTGTTCTGATGAGTATATTAAAGGTTTTTGTAAATACTTAGAGATAACAATAGAAGAGTTTTGGGAGATTGTGGATAAATTTGTCAATAAAAATTTATTTGATAGAAACGAACAAGGAAAATGGACAAGAAAATTTCAGGTTGGTGTAGGATTATAAAAAATTGGTAACTGTTTAGGTTGTATTTTGTAGGGGCTGGGCTTACCCCTGCCCAATTTGCGAAAGCAACACGACAAACAAAAAATTAGCTAAAAATTGCTCTACGAGGGCAAGGGCAAGCCCAGCCCCTACATTTTAATACATTTGTTTCAATTTCTAAATATTTAACCTAAACAATTACAAAAATTGTAGGTAAGGCTAACATATCAAAATAAAATGACACATAAAAAAGCTAAAATAGCTATTATTGATTATGGTTTAGGAAATACTCAATCTGTAAGCAATGCGTTAGAATTCTTGGGTTATAAAACTATTATTTCGGACAAAAAAGAAGTTTTAATGGCTGCTGACGCACTTATTTTGCCTGGTGTAGGTGCTTTTGAAATTGCTATGAATGCTATAAAACAACGAAATTTGATAGAAATTTTGTCGGAAATTGTCTTAATTCATAAAAAACCTATTTTAGGTATTTGTTTGGGAATGCAACTTTTAGCAACTTTTTCTGACGAAAATGCTACTGAAAATAATCCCCACAAAGGGCTTAATTTTATTGCTGGAAATGTTCAGAAAATCACGCCCATTATACACGCAACCATACCTCACGTAGGTTGGAACAATATAGAAACCACACAAAATTCTATTTTGTATCAACGCCTAAATGAAAGTAATACAAGCAATAATTTTTATTTTGACCATACCTTTTACTTTGATTGTGAGGCAAAGTATCAATCTTCTATTTGTGATTATGGTGGTCTAAAACTTACGGCAGCAGTCCAAAAAGATAATATTTTTGGTGTGCAGTTTCACCCAGAAAAAAGTCAAAATAATGGTTTAAGATTGTTTCGTGGCTTTATTGAAAATATTTAAAAAATCAAAATACTCATCTAAAATGCTGAAAAAGAGAATCATAGCCGTACTCACAATAAAAGATGATATTGTTGTGCAAAGTATTGGTTTTAATAAATATTGGCCCATTGGAAAGCCAGAAATAGCGGTTGAATTTCTTAATCAGTGGGGAATAGATGAAATTGCATTTAATGATATTTCTGCTACTTTGCAAGGTAAAAAAACTAATATTGAACTTTTGAAAAGGGTTTCTAAGAAATGTTTTGTACCACTTTCTGTTGGTGGTGGCATAAAAACGCTAGAAGATGCTCATAATATTATCCAAAATGGAGGTGATAAACTTATTGTTAATAATTTGTTACTTACCTCACCAAAAACGGTTATAGAAGTAGCCAAAGAGTTTGGTAATCAATGTGTTATAGGTTCTATTGATATTAAAATTGATACCCAAAATCATAATCAAGTAAAATATAGACCATATAATTATTTAGATAAAACTTTTTTAGATATTGATTTGATAGATTGGGCAAAAAAAGTTGTTGATTTGGGTGTAGGAGAACTTTTAATCAATTCTGTGGATAAAGATGGAAGTTATCAGGGTTTTGAAATTGAGCCTTTGCAACAACTAGAAAAAGCTATAAATATTCCTATTATTGCATTGGGTGGTGCGAAAAATGCGCAAAATTTTATAGAATTATTCCAAAAAACAAATATAGATGCCGCTGCAGCAGGTAATTTTTTTCATTTTACGGAACATAGCGTAAATATTGCCAAAATGCAAATAAATCAAGCTAAAAACTGCGTAAGGCTAGAAACTCACGCTAATTACCAAGAAAATAATTTGGATAAAAATGGTCGTTTAAACAAGAAAGAAGATAGTATTTTAGAACATTTATTGTTTGTCAAAATTGAAAAGGAAATTATCTAAATAATTGTGAATTTTGAATTATAAATGTTGAATATAAAATATTGATAATCAAACGCTTATATAATCAATTAAATTCACCTAAAAAGCATTAAATGAAAATTTGTACTCGTTGTTTGTATCACCAATATCATCCACTTAATATCACTTTTGATGCACAAGGTGTGTGTAGTGGCTGTCGTGTTCACGAAGAAAAAGATAGCCTAAATTGGAAAGAAAGAGGAGAATTACTCAAAAATATTCTTGAAAATTATAAAAATCTTTCAGAAAATAATTATGATTGCATTATTCCTGTGAGTGGTGCAAGGGATTCTTATTTTATAGTCCATATTATCAAAAATGTCTATAAAATGAACCCTCTTTTGGTAACCTATAACAAACATTATAATACAGATGTTGGTGTGCGTAATTTGGCAAATTTGCGTATTTTGTTTGATTGTGATATAATGACGCTTACCGTAAATCCTGAAACAGTCAAAAAAATTACAAAAGCTACTTTGCGCAAATTTGGGAGCATTTATTGGCATTGTTTAGCTGGTCAAACAGTTTTTCCTGTACAAATTGCTGTAAAATTCAAAATCCCACTTATTATTTGGGGAGCGCATCAGGGCATAGACCAAGTAGGTATGTATTCGCATACAGATGAGGTAGAAATGACTAGAAAATACAGGAAAGAACACGACTTAATGGGATATGAAGCAGAGGATTTGATTGATGATTTTGATGAAATAACACAAAATGATATAAAATCTTTTATCTATCCTGATGATAAAGAACTTGAACAAGTGGGCGTAAGAGGCATTTATTTGAATAATTATTTGCGTTGGGACACCAAAGCCCAACACGAAAAAATGATAGATTTGTATAATTATGAAACGCATTTGCAAACTCGTACTTTTGACAATTATAATGACATAGATTGTTATAATTATTCTGATGTTCACGACTATATCAAATTCTTAAAATATGGCTATGGAAAGGTTACAGACCACGTTTCTCGTGAAATTCGTCTGAAAAGAATGACAAGAGTGCAAGGTTTAGCGTTTGTGAATGAATACACACACAAAGAACCACAAAATTTAGATATATTTTTAAATTGGCTAGGAATTACAAAAAATGGTTTCTATTATCTCATAGACCAGCATCGTAACCTGAAATTTTGGGAAAGAAACGACAACTGGGAATGGCAATTTAAGAAAGAAATGTTTATTCAGCCAGATGAAAAAACTGTTGAAAGTGTTTGTTTGACTACCATAGAAAATAATACTACCTTCGCACTCACGAAAGAAAAAACAAGCTCTGACCATAAAAATAAATATATTTTGATTGGAAAAGGAAAAAATATTTAAGCCCTATTTTTGAATAGAAAAGCATAAGAAATTAAGAATTATTTGCTAAATTGTAGCAAGAATGATGAAATCCAAACAATAATACCTAAAAAGCCTTTCCAAGAGTTGGAAAGGCTTTTTTGTTATTTTACTTGTATTAAAGCCCCCTTTGGGGGTTTGGGGGCTACTAGGAGTTATTTTTTAGGCTTAAAATCCAAAGAAATAGAGTTCATACAGTAGCGCATATTGGTAGGTTTAGGACCATCATCAAAAACGTGTCCCAAATGTCCGCCACATTTGGCGCAAACTACCTCTGTACGCACCATTCCGTGTGTGGCATCTTCTATGAGCGTTACGCCATTTGGCAAAGCATCATAAAAACTAGGCCAACCTGTGCCAGAGTCAAATTTTGTATCAGATTTGAAGAGTGGATTGTCGCAACCAGCACAATTATACACACCTGTTTCTTTATTTGTGTTGAGTATTCCAGTAAAAGCACGTTCTGTTCCTTTCTCTCTTAATACTCTGTATTCTTCTGCGGTGAGTTTTTTTTTCCATTCTTCTGGAGTTTTTTCTATTGCAAATTTCATTTTGTTTGATGTTTTGGTTTGAGTTTTGTTTTTATTTTGTCCACAAGCGGAAGTTATCAGCAAAGTAGTCATTAAAAATATTAAAAAGATGTTTTTCATTGTTTTGGAGATTGTTTTTAAAATTAATTTTGTATTAAGCAGGTTTCTCTAATTAGTTTATGTTATTATGAAGTCAAAATGATACGTAATTAATTGATTATGAATATTTTGTATTCATTCATCATTCATAATTAAAAATTCACAATTACTTATTGGTTTGGGTCAATTAAATTAGCTAAATCATTCAAGTCTTTTTCTCTTGCTAAAGCTTTTTTGTTGGTGATAAGGTCATCAAAACCCATAAAATTGACATTTATCCCCTCAATTTCTACTGTTTTCCTGTGTTTGTAGGCTTCTGTGAACGTAACGCCAAAAGTTTTAGTAAGAATTTCTATCTTAAAAGGCTCATCTCCAAAAGAAACAAACCCTGTTTCATTAGT
The DNA here is from genome assembly GCA_025362415.1 of bacterium. Taxonomy (GTDB): domain Bacteria; phylum Bacteroidota; class Bacteroidia; order Cytophagales; family Thermonemataceae; genus JANYGM01. The sequence goes on along the minus strand of JANYGM010000415.1, from coordinate 656 downwards.
AACTAAAAAATCTTCTAGTTTAAAATCATATTCGCCAAATCCAAAATGAAGCATTACGGTAAGCATTTTGTCTGCATTTTCTAGTGTTGGATTTACCCAAATATCAGCATCTCCTGTAGCTCTCACGTAACCGTGAATGGCTACAGCATAGCCACCAATAACAATATATTCTACTTCATATTTATTTAGTAAAATCAAAAACTCTCTGAAAGAGGGGAAAAGCACCATATTATAGTTATATTTTATTTGTTTTTTTACCTAATTCTTTGAGTTTATACATCATTATACTTAGTTCTGTGAGGGCTTTTATTCTGTCTTCAGCCGTTTTTCCTGTCCAATCTTGTGGATAAATACCTTTTTCGTTGAATTGTTTTCTTTCTATTTTGTATCTCATAAGGCATAAGTAATTAGGAATTTTTAATTAGGAATTGTGAATGAATACGAACTAGCAGCTGCTAGCAACCGCTAGTGTTTATAATCAGTTAATTTAGATAACGACATTGTTAATTTGTTATTTTTTTCGTAATCCTTGATAAACTAAAGGGCTATAAAAACAATCATACTGTTATAAATATCTCGCTCCGCTGGAGCGGAATACAAAATGCACTTAATTTTCTATAAATATACTGCCCCGCTGGGGCTGAATACAATTTATC
>JANYGM010000385.1 GCA_025362415.1 bacterium | reverse complement strand
AAATTGAGTTCGTTGGTATATCTATTCCAGAAGATTCTTATGAGTTTTTTACACCAGTTCTAACTTGGATTGATGAATATGTAGCCAACACTTGTGAAAAAACTTTGGTTGTTTTTAATGTCAATTATTGTAATACTAGCTCATCTATGTTTATTTCGGAGATTTTGCGCCGTTTGCGCCGCATCTTCAAAGAACAAAAAGATATTCGTGTAGAATGGTATTATATGACTGATGATGAGGATATGCAAGAATTAGGAGATAATTTCAAACGTATCAGCCAAATGCCATTTGATATTATACCCTTATAAATGTACTTCAAACAGCAAAATGGTTTTAAATGATGAATTTAAAACCATTTTACTTTCTTATTTTTTTAGATTTATTTCTTTCAGAAGTGCCTTATAATCTTCATTATCAGGCTCAAAACGCAAGCAAATAGCTATTTTTTCTTCCGCTTTTTGGTAATCTTTCAAGCCTAAATATGCCATTGCAGCCCAATAAACAGCTTCATTATTAAAATTATCCAAACTTAATACCTTGTCTGTATCCACTAGGCAAAGTCTATAGTCCTCATTAGCAACATAATAACTGGCACGTTCCAAATAAAATCTCTCATTTTCTGGGTCATTTTCAATTGCCTGTGTAATGACTTCTATGGCATCTTTATACAACTCATTTTCATAAAAAACCTGCGCCAAGGTATAAAGATAGTCTTCTCCATCTGGATCTATATTTCTTGCCATTTTATTTATTTTTTTAGATTTATTTCTTTCAAAAGTGCCTTATAATCTTCATTATCAGGCTCAAAACGCAAACAAATAGCTATTTTTTCTTCTGCTTTTTTGTAATCTTTCAAGCCTAAATATGCCATTGCAGCCCAATAAATAGCATCATTATTAAAACTATCCAAACTTAATACCTTGTCTGTGTCCACTAGGCAAAGCCTATAGTCCTCATTAGCAACATAATAACTGGCACGTTCCAAATAAAATTCTTCATTTTCTGGGTCATTTTCAATTGCCTGCGTAATGATTGCTATGGCATCTTTATATTGCTCATTTTCATAAAAAACCTGCGCCAAAGTATAGAGATAGTCATTTTCATCTGGATTTAGCGTAATTGCTTTTTGCAAAAATGTTGCCGCTTGTGAATAATCTTCTTTATTTTTATAATAAATTCCTTTCACGAAATAGTAATATTCTAAATCTAAACTTTCATTTAGATTTTTCTCTGGATTTAGATAATTTGGGTTGTTTTTTTGATAAATATTTTCTGCTTTTTGAAGTGATTTTTGCGCCAAATCTAACAACAAATTTTCTGGGTTTTGTTGATTTTGATAATTTTGTAAATGGGCAAAAGTGCAAATAACGTGATTATAAGCAGAAAGACTATCTATTTTGATAGCTTTTTGTATGCTTTCAAGCATTATTTTTGGATTGTCTGTATTCAAAGCACGAGTCTTATAACCTACTAATTTTGCGCTATCAAGTTGTTTATTATTTATGCTGATAATTTTTCGCAAATCTCCTAAAAGTGCAATTTCTTCTCCCAAAAAATTCTTTTGTTCTATGATTTCTGGTAAAATAGAAATAGCACGCAAATAATCTTCTTTTGCATTAGTTGGTGAAGTTTTATGATTAATCACAGCTCTATCATATAACATATTTGCTGAAATTTCTTCTTGCTCCAAAAGTAAAGAAAGTGCTTTATTGATATTTTCAAAGGCATTTTTAATGCTGTTTGGCATATCTTTTAACTGAAAATAATTTTTAGCTAATTGATAAAAAACATCAGGGTTTTTAGATTGTATGTTGCTTTTAGGGTTATTTTTACTACTGTTTTCATTATCAGAATGAAGATTTTTAAGTACAGAAATAGCCATTACGTACTCCTTACGCATATAATACGCCTGCGCCCACGTCAAAAAATCAACTTCCTCAAAATCTTCTGCATCTTTTTTGGAAAGCATCAAATAAATATCAATAACTTCTTTGTATTTTTTATTTTCCAGCAAAATAAGTGCCTTAACACGCATTGCATCATAGTTTTTGGGATTGAGGATAAGGCTTTTTTCTATGTCTTCTGTTGCTTTTTTATTATATTCATTGTTCTTATTAGTTTGAAAATAATATAAATATGCCCTCAACTCATAAAAATGGCTGTTTTTTGGCTCTCTTTTGATGGCTTCATTGAGATAGTTTTCTGCAGTTTCATACTCTTCTGTAAGCATATAAAGTTGTCCAAAATCTGCATAAATATCCGCTTTGGAGCTATCTAGGGCATAAGCACGCAACAAATAATCTTCTGCCAACTCAAAATTTTCTAATTTCATATTTGCCTTGCTCGCACCCACAAATGCAGCCGTATCTTTTGGAAAAATTGCCAAAACCGCCTTAAAACTCTCATCTGCAAGTGTATATTCACGCATAGCCAACTGATAAAAACCCTTAGCATAAAGCGTATTTCTATCTTTTGGGCTGATTTTCTCACACTCTTCTAGTAAAGCAAAACCCTTATTGGTATTGCCTTTTTCAAATGCTTTAATGGCATTTTTATAAGTTTTTTGAAGATTTTGAGCTGTTATTGGTGAACAAAATAATAAGCCTAAAATAACCAAAAAACATAAATTTATTGTTTTCATTGAAAAGAAAATTATCTTAGCCAAAATATTCTACAAAATTATTATTAGTTTCATATAGGCGTATGGTATGCAAACGAGCATCTTTTGCCATAGCAATTTCTGGGATTTTTGGGGCGAGAATATGCCAAAATTCCATTACCATCACCTCACAGCTAGGTATTTTGTCCTTAAACATCTCCACTTCAATATTCAGATTTTTGTGGTCGCATTTGCTAGTAATATGTTCTTTGACAAGAAGTCCCAATTTTTTCATATCAATCACAAATCCTGTTTCTTTATCAGGCGTGCCAGCCACAGACACAATTAGTTCAAAATTGTGTCCGTGATAGTATTCATTGGCACAAACGCCAAAGATTTCTTCATTTTTTTCTTTTGTCCAATTAGGATTAAAAAGGCGGTGAGCAGCATTAAAATGCTCTCTGCGGTGTACAAGAACCATAATAAAAGCAAGTTTTGTGAGCGTTTTTATCTCGGTGAAAAGCCTTACAGGTTAGTGCTTGCAACTGAAAATGGCTTTATGAATTAGAAATTGTGAATTAGGAATTGTGAATGAATACAGAATGTTAAGTTATTCATAAAAACCTAATTATTATTCCAAAAATATTACTGTATTGATATTTTTCTTTGATAAACTTCAAATAAAATAGACAATTTGATATATTTTTGTAAATTGTTGCAAAATTAAGAATTTTTCTCTAAAAAACAAAGAATTTATGATATATGATGTGTGATATATGATATAAATACAATTATTCTATTTCAAAAATACATCACACATCATATATCACACATCATATATCACACATCATATATCAAAAAAAATTATGTCTATACATTCAGAAGTAAAGCGTGTTACTACGCATATTTTGCAGGAAATGAAGCAAAGAGGAGAAAAAATCTCTATGCTTACGTCTTATGACTATTCTATGGCGCAAATTGTTGATGGCGCAGGTATTGACATTATTTTGGTGGGAGATAGTGCCTCCAACGTAATGGCAGGACACGAAACCACACTTCCAATCACGCTAGACCAAATGATTTATCACGCCTGCGGTGTCGTAAAGGCTGCTAAACGCTGTTTAGTTGTTGTTGATATGCCTTTTGGGTCGTATCAGGGAAACTCAAAAGAGGCTTTGCACTCTGCCATACGCATTATGAAAGAAAGTGGCGGACACGCTGTCAAACTGGAAGGTGGCGCAGAAATAAAAGAGTCTATTATAAGAATTTTGAGTGCAGGCGTGCCTGTAATGGGGCATTTGGGGCTTACGCCACAATCTATTTATAAATTTGGAACGTATAATGTACGTGCCAAAGAGGAAGCAGAGGCAAACAAACTTATTGAAGATGCCAAACTTTTGGAAGAAATAGGCTGTTTTGCACTTGTTTTGGAGAAAATCCCTTCTGAACTTGCTAAAAAAGTAGCTGAAACTATCAATATTCCTGTTATTGGGATTGGGGCTGGCGCAGATGTAGATGGGCAGGTGCTTGTCGTTCACGATATGTTGGGCATCAACAAAGATTTTCACCCTCGTTTTTTGCGTAGATACGCTGATTTACATACCATTATGACTGATGCCGTTTCTAATTATATCAAAGATGTCAAAAGTTTAGATTTTCCTAATAGTAAGGAATGTTATTGAGGTGTGAGGTGTGATATATTTGTAGAGACGTTGCTTGCAACGTCTTAGGATAAAGAATTGTATTTAATCCCATTCTTGTGATTTATGTATGTGTCAAAATAGTGCAAAAGCCTCTAATTTTCTATAAAAAATTTAGAGGCTTTTGCACTATCTTGAATTTTATGCCAAATTGTAGAAAATCAAATCAAAATTAGTGTTTTTTTCGCTAAAAAGAATTACATTTGAAAATAAAAAACCTAAAAAGATACCTTAAATTTATGAAAAAAAACTATTTCATCCTACTGCTTTTTATAGCTTTTTCTATGTTTTTTGTGCAGAATATCTTTGCACAAAATAATGATAATCAAGCAAATAATCAACGACTTATCCCCTATCTAAAAAATGGTTTGTGGGGTTATTGCACACAAGACAAAAAGATAATTATTCCCCCCAAATTTGAAGAAGCGCAACTTTTTGATAAAGATTCCTCTGAAAATGGTGAAAAAATTACCTACGCCAATGTCAAACTTAAAGGGAAATATGGCTTAATCAACCAGAAAGGGGATTTTATTGTGCCTGCTATGTATGAAAGTGTGATTTGGTTTCGTGGCGGTATAGGGATAATTTCTAATATGCAATTAGAAGATAAAAATGCAGAAAAGTTAATTGTTATCAATTATAAAAATGAAAAAATATTTTCGTCAAAGAAAAATATAGGTATGTTTCGTGAGATGACAGACGGCTTGCAAGGGCTTTCTTTGGGCGGTGAGGATTATAGAAGTGCCAAACTTGGTTTTATTGATGCAAAAGGCAAAGTTATTATTCCTTTTGTGTATGACCAAGTGTCGCCTGTGAGTGATGGGCAGTTTCAGAATGGGCGTGCTGTGCTTTTCAAAAATAATAAATTAGGTATTATTGACAAGAAAAATAAAATTATTTTGCCTTTCACTATTCAAAATGCAGCACCAAATGGACACGAAATAGCCAAAGACGGAAGCGCAAAAATACATTTGATGAATGGAGAAATTTTGCTCGTAAATCCTGCTGGAAAGATAATAGGAAAGGAAAAAACAACTAATAACCTCAATAGAAAAATTCCAAATAGTGAGAATATTATTAAAAACACTTTTACTAGTAATCCCAATAATTATGGCATTTCTGCTAATTTTTTGACAGATAAAAATGGCAAAAAATTATCTAACGAAATTTATGCAGAAATCTTAGAATTTAAGTTTGGAGATAAAAATATTACACAAACGCTTTGTGCTATTGCGGTAAAAAATACTGGAAAAGGAGATAATTTGCAACAGTTTTATGGTATTATTGATGCCAATGGCAAAGAAGTTGTACCATTTATTTATGACCAAATTTATGAATGTTCAGATAAAATGGTTGTCAAAACTAAAAATGGTTTATTTGGAATTTTGAACGCTAAAACGCTAAAAACACACACTCCAAGCATATATAACGAATATCTTAGTTGTAATATGAAAAACAATGCAGTTTTAATGCGCAAATTTATCAATAATAAAAATATGTTTTTTGTTGTCAATGAAAAGGGAGAAGAAAAGCAAGTAGCACAAGATTTTGAGTTGTTTCATAGTTATGATTTCAACGAACCAAATGAAATAATGAAACTTATTTTAGCTAAAAAAGAGGGTAAATATACATTTCTGAATGATGAGTTTGTACCTGTTTTTGGTTATTATGATTTTTTGTTTTTTAATATTTATTTGGGTGGACAAAAATTTCTTCAAGCACAAAAGAATGGCAAAAAAGGCATTTTAAACTATAAAAATGAGATAATTGTACCTTTTGAATATGATGAAATCAATTCCGCTAATTTGAGTAATGAAGATTTGTTTTGGGTAACAAAAAACGGTAATAGTTTTTATGCAAAATTCCCTACTTCTCCCAACATAAAAGTTATTGAATATGTTGATTGAGATGTATTGATTGTAGAGACGTTGCTTGCAACGTCTAAAGGACAAACAACAAAGAAAGTAAATGTATTTTCCTATATTTCAGACGTTACAAGTAACGTCTCTACAAATGCTTCTGGGTTAATTTCCGTAAATTAAATAAAAAAAGTCCTACAAAATGCTATTTTGGAGGACTTTTTATTGGTTTTCTTAATTGTTTTCTGTTATTTTCTTACAATAATTTTGCTCCTTCCACAATTTCAGCTACCACGTTAGGGTCAAGGAGTGTAGAAATATCACCCATATTGCTAGTGTCGCCTTCTGCTACTTTTCTCAAAATACGCCTCATAATCTTTCCACTACGAGTTTTTGGCAAACCGCTAACAATTTGGATTTTATCAAGCTTTGCAATAGCCCCAATAACCTTGCTGACTGCAACATTGATAGAAAGTTTGATTTTTTCTGGGTCATTGTTTTTCGCAGCATTATCCAAAATAACATAGGCATAAATTGCTTGTCCTTTGATGTCGTGCGGAAAACCTACAACGGCACTTTCCAGCACCAACGGATGCGAGTTGATGGCATTTTCTACCTCTGCTGTTCCCAATCTATGCCCAGAAATATTGATAACATCATCTACACGCCCCAAAATACGGTAATAACCATCTGCATCACGTTTTACGCCATCTCCTGTAAAATAAAGCCCTTTGTAAGTAGAAAAGTAAGCTTGCTTGCAACGCTCGTGGTCGCCGTAAGTGGTACGTATCATTGAAGGCCAAGGAAATTTGATACACAAATTGCCCTCTACGTTGTTTCCTGTGAGTTCTTTTCCTTCACTATCCACAATCATTAGTTGCACACCAGGAAGTGGAAGTGTTGCATAAGCAGGTTTTGTGGGCGTAATGCCTGCAATTGGAGAAATCATAATGCCACCTGTTTCAGTTTGCCACCAAGTATCTACAATAGGGCAGTTTCCTTTGCCAATATGCGTGTAATACCATTGCCACGCCTCCTCATTGATAGGCTCACCAACAGACCCCAAAATACGCAAAGAAGACAAATTGTGCCTTTCTACAGGCTCTGTGCCATACGCCATAAGTGAACGAATAGCAGTAGGAGCAGTATAAAGCGTGGTAACCTTGTGTTTTTCAATAATTGCCCAAAATCTATCCACATCAGGATATGTAGGAATGCCCTCAAACATCACTATTGTAGCTCCGCAAAGCAAAGGCGCATACACAATATACGAATGCCCCGTAACCCAACCAACATCAGCCGTACACCAAAAAATATCGTCCTGTTCGTATTGAAACACATTTTTAAACGTGTAAGCCGTATAAACCATATAACCGCCTGTCGTATGCACTACACCTTTTGGCTTGCCTGTAGAGCCAGACGTGTAAAGCGTAAAAAGTGGGTCTTCAGCGTCCATTTCTTCAGCTATATTTTTGGTATCAACAGCAGAAATTGCATCGTGCCACCAAATATCACGCCCTTCTTGCATCATAACGGCACTTTTGGTATGTTGGAGAACAATACTTTTTTGAATAGAAGGACAACTTTCTAGGGCTTCATCAGCAATTTTTTTGAGTTCAATGGCTTTTGCACCTCTATAATTACCATCTGCGGTGAGCAAAATTTTTGCTTGTGCATCATTGATTCTATCAGAAAGAGAACTTGCAGAAAATCCTGCAAAAACCACAGAATGAACTGCTCCAACCCTCGCACAAGCAAGCATTGCAATAGCAGCTTCTGACACCATTGGCAAATAAATAGCCACTACATCACCCTTTTTGATGCCATTGGCAAGTAAAACATTGGCAAATTGGCAAACTTTCTCAAAAAGTTCACCATAAGTAAGCGTAATATGTGGTTGTGTGGGGTCGTTTGGCTCCCAAATAATAGCAGGTTTGTTGGCAAGTAAAAACAGATTTTTCTCAAAAATATTTTCTGTAATATTAAGTTTCCCACCTACAAACCAACGAGCATAATAGTCGTTAAAATCCCATTCCAAGACTTTATTCCACTTTTTACGCCAGTAAAAACTTTGTGCAACAGTGTCCCAAAAGTCTTCAGGATTTGCAATACTTTTTTGATATTCGTATAAATAGCCAGCTAAAGAATTGATTTTTGGTAGCATTTTGATAATGTTTTTAAAGTTGATTTTTTATAACTGTTTAGGTAGATTGTTCTATGTATTTGTTGTAGAGACGTTGCTTGCAACGTCTAAACTAAACGACAAATAACCCACTAGCAAATAAAAGCATTGTGCTTGAATGAAATTAAATACAATTTTCTACGCTAAGACGTTGCAAGCAACGTCTCTACAAATATATCTGTATAACATCAAAGCAGTTACGATATTTTTAAACTTGTCCGCCTTCAATGTTGCTATATTCGTTTTTTAGAGCATAATAACCAAACAAACAAAGCCCAGAGGCAATAGGGACAAATATTGTAATAGTGATAATCCAGAAAATATAAGTGCTTTGCATTTCACTAGCAGGCTTTTTCCCTGCCGCAATAGCAGTTTCCAAAGCAGGGATTTCTGCAAAAAACTGCCTGAACATCATAAAAATCAATACAGGCGCAATGAGCATACATACAATTCCAAAACCTTTTTTGATAAATTCCATTGAGTAGTATTGAGTGAAATAGTGTTGAGTAAAATAGTGTTGAGTGCGTAGTGTTGAGTGCCGTAATAGTGTATTCCACTAATCACTATACACTATTTCACTACACACTCAATTAGTCCATTAGTTTAGTGTCGGTGCGTGTGGGCAGATAAATCAGTCCAATCACAAAACACAGAATTGCCACGCCAATAGGATACCATAAGCCTGCCAAGATGTCACCAGTAGGGTTTTGGTCAGTTTTTGTTGTTTCAATGACTCGTGTAACAATATAAGGCGTAAGCCCACCAAAAATACCATTTCCAATATGATAGGGCAAAGACATAGACGTATAACGAATATTTGTTGGGAAAATCTCCACTAAAAATGCTGCAATAGGTCCGTACACCATTGTTACAAAGAAAATCTGAATAAAAATCAAGAAAATCATTTGCCATTTTAGGTCGTTGCTTAGTTTTACGGATTTAATATCTTCTATTTTTGTTTTTTTAGTAGCATCAGCAAAACTGGTAACTTTTTTGGTAAGAACTGCAGAACTTCCATCTTCAAAAAACTTAGTTGTTTTGGTCATCAGCAAAGAATCAGATTTCCCTTTGACAAGTTCTGCTTTAGTTTCTAGTTTTGCTTGTGCAACTATTTCAGTTTTCTGTTTAATATCAGAAATATCATACATATTTTGATAAATGGGTCTGTATGAGAAAATTGCAATAGCCATTCCAAGCAAAATAATGATTTTTCGTCCTATTTTATCAGACAAAGCCCCAAAAACAAGGAAAAAAGGCGTTACAAACACAATGGCAATCATAATAATTTCGTTTGCTTGTGCGGAGTCAATGCCACAGGTTTTATTCATAAAAGAAAGTGCATAATATTGCCCTGTGTACCAAATTACGCCTTGCCCAGCAGTAGCTCCAAAAAGCGACAAAAGTACCATTTTGAGGTTAGCTTTCTTGCCAAAACTGTCTTTGAGTGGATTTTTAGAGATTTGACCTGTTGCTTTTACTTTCTGAAACATTGGTGATTCGTGCATTTTCATTCTAATAAAAATGGACACAATAATTAAGAAAATAGATACCAAAAATGGTATTCTCCAACCTGCAATAAGCACTCCATCCCCTGTTTCAAAGGCTTCTTTTGACATAGAACTTTGCACCAAAATAATCATACCAATAGACATCAAAAGCCCTAAAGTAGCCGTTGTTTGGATAAATGCCGTAAAAAAACCTCTTTGGTTTCTGGGCGAATACTCTGCTACATAAGTGGCTGCTCCGCCATATTCTCCACCTAAAGCAAGCCCTTGTAAAAGCCTGAGTATGAGTACACAAGCAGGCGCAAATGCTCCCCAACTTTCGTAATTTGGAATACACCCAATCATAAATGTAGCGCCACCCATTAAAATAAGTGTAACTAAAAACGTGTATTTGCGCCCAATCAGGTCGCCCAAACGCCCAAAAAACAATGCGCCAAAAGGTCTTACAATAAAACCTGCCGCAAATGTAGCCAAAGCACTTAAAAAAGCTGCTGTTGGATTGTCAGAAGGGAAAAATTGTTTGCCAATAATGCCCATAGCTGCCAAACTTCCAAAGA
>JANYGM010000371.1 GCA_025362415.1 bacterium | reverse complement strand
CGTATAAGAGCCATAACTGTTTTTTGGAATCCAACCAGGGAAAATAACAGGTTTATCTACAATTTCATAACAAGGCGTGTAACCTTGGTCAATAGCAGCGGCATACACAATAGGCTTAAAAGTAGAGCCTGGCTGTCTAAGACTTTGTTTTACGTGGTCATATTGAAAATGTTTGTAGTTAATTCCGCCTACCCACGCTTTGATGTGTCCACTTTTTGGATCCATAGCCATCATTCCAATATTCAAAAAACGCTTATGATGACGAATAGAATCCATTGGAGAAATGAGTGTATCCACAGAGCCTTTATACATATCATAAATGGTAGTACGAACAGGTTTATTAAGTTCTACAAAAATTTGTGCCTCATTTGCTTTACCCAAATTAGCCTCCAAAGACTTGTAACGTACTGTTTTCTTTGCTTCTTTTTCAATAAAATTAGGCACTTCACGCCCATATTCGTCCACCCAAGGATTACGTCCAGACCAAACATAATTGAAAGCTCGTTGTCTTTCCATCATGTGTATGGCAACTGCATTTTCTGCGAGTTTTTGCATACGTGAGTCTATGGTCGTATAAATGCGCAAACCACCAGTTTTGATAAAATCTTTTGAATAACCTTTTTTAACTGCCCAATCTTCTAAGTATTTGAGTGCTTGGTCTTTAAAGTAGGGTGCAAGCCCAATTTGGTAGGCTTCAGACTTAAATTTAACATCAATATCTTCTGTTCTATATTTCTGAAAATCAGCCTCTTTTAAGAAATTATATTTTACCATTTGAGATAAAACGGTATTTCTACGGTTGATAGATGCTTTTCTATTGATAATAGGATTAAACATTGTAGGAGCTTTGAGCATTCCTACAAGTACGGCAGCCTCTTGTACATTTAGTTCACTTGCATCTTTGCTAAAATAAGTTTGTGCAGCAGCTTGTATTCCAAAACTATTACTACTAAATTCTGATACGTTGAGGTACATTGTAATAATTTCTTTTTTGGTATAATTGCGCTCCAAACGAATAGCCATCATCCATTCTTTTATCTTAAAAATAAATTTGCCTATGACAGGTGCATCAGCGAGTTTCCCTCTATTTTTTTTGGCACGAGTATCAAACAAATTTTTAGCAAGTTGTTGTGTAAGTGTACTACCACCACCTGAAGACCTATTTTGCAAAATAATAGTATTGACAAGCACACGCTCCATACTGCGCAAATCAATGCCTGAATGTTGTTCAAAACGTACATCTTCCGTTGCAATAAGTGCATCAATAACAGTAGGCGCAATTTCTTCAAATTCTAGCGGAGTACGGTTTGTTACGGCATAACGCCCCATAGACTTTCCGTCAGCGGTAAAAATCTCTGATGCTAGTTCACTTTTAGGGTTTTCTAGTGCTTCAAGGCTTGGCATCTCTCCAAAAAGCCCAAAAGAATTATCACTTATCATATAAATAAATGTAACAATAAGCCCCATTGAAAGTAAAAAAAATATCCAGATGAACTTAATCCACCCATAAAAACGCCCTTTTTCTATCTTAAACATTATTTTTTTTATGAAAATATTGATGATTGGTATATTTCGTAATCATTTGCAAAGATACAAAATAATTAAAGATTTTAAAGATTTTGTGCTAAATTTTAGGTAATACCCTATTTTGCTACCGTACACTCTTTGTTATTAGTGGTCTGTACCGTAGTGGAACGGAGGTCTGACCACTAATAACAAATAGTAAGTTCGTTTTAAAAAGAATTATGGTCAGACCTTCATTGCATTACGGTACAGACCACAATTCTTTTTAAAACAGTGTATGGTAGCAAATAATCAGAATACAACATTTGACATAAAAAACATTGCATTTTTAATATTGTCAAAAATATATAGTTTTTCTGTTAATTTTTCTTGATTTTTTTCTTACTTTTGCGACTTAAAATAACTCCAAAATATTATATAATTTTATCAAAAAACATAGTTATAATGATTCAGCGTATTCAAAGTATTTTTTTGGCACTTGTTGCCGTTTGTATGGTAATGGTGGTGGCTTTGCCTATTTGGGACAAAACTGATGCACAAAATATGCAAAATATGCACCTTACCGCTTTTTCTATCACACACACACAGGGCAACAAAATTGTAGAAGCAAGTAGCAATTCAACTATTTATATTGGTATTTTGGCTGTTATTGTACTTGCAATGAGTGTTTTTTCTATTTTTAGTTTTAAGAAAAGGATTTTGCAAATGAAATTGGGTATGGCAAATTCTATGACTATGCTCGTACTAATGGCAGTCAATGTTTTGACTATCTATAAAGCTGAAAAAATCTTCAATGAAACACAAAAAGGAGATTTTACTTTTGGTTTTTGGGCTATTATTGCAGGTATTTTACTTAATATGGCAGCAAATTTTTTCATTAGAAAAGATGAAAAATTGGTGCAATCTTCTAATAGAATGAGATAATAAAAGGTACGAAATACGAAGTTAGAGGTACGAGTGCAAAATCCACTGGAGGTAGCACATTTTCCGTTCAAATACTTCACAAAACCTAGTTGTAGTGTCCTACTATCCGCTGGAGGTAGCACATTTGTTCAAATACTTCACACCTCACATTTCATTTTCATCATTTTTTTTGTCTAATGAAATAATCTTTTTTAGTGCGGCATTTCTGATAACGGTTGCCACACCGTTGGTGAGGTAAACATGATAATCACATTTTGCGGCAAAATCATTATCATTACTAGCTACAACAACTGTGGCATTATGTTTTTTGCTGATAATATAATCAATCATATTATTTTTGATTGGTTTTTCAAGTCCTTGCCAAGGTTCTTCTAAAAGTAGCAAACTCGGGTCATTGACAAAAGCCCGCAATAATAAAATTTTCTTTACAACTGTTGCAGGAAATTTGCGCCCTGTTGGGTCTAAATCCGTCTGAAAACCATTGTGCAATTTATCCAAAAAGTTATCAATACCTAGTTTTTTGGATATATCTGTGATTTTATCATACGAAATATGCGCTCTTCCCATATTGATATTTTCAGATACTGTCCCTAGAAATACTTCTTGCTCATTGGAGTAAGTGCCAATTTTGTTGCGCAATATTTCTAATGGATAATTATTGATAGGAATTTTATTAAACAAAATTGCACCTGTGAAATCATTATAATTAGTGCTAAGAACTTTCAAAAAAGATGATTTTCCTGCACCTTCTTGCCCAGAAACACAAACTGTGCTATTAGCAGGTATTTTCAAGCTAATTCTATTCAAAACTCTTTTTCCTTCTTCATACTCAAAACTAAGGTCTATCATTTCAATACTAACGCCTTCTTCTAAATAATGTACATCTGTATCTGTCATAGCAGTAGCATCTTTTTCCAATGGGCTTTCCACTACTGATTCCAATTTTTCTAAACTCGTAACCACATCATACAAGCCATCTAAACTCGTAATAAGTTTTTCAACGGCATTTATCACTGTAATAATAACAATTTCGGCAGCAATAAATTCACCAATGTTTAGTTCTTGATTAAGCAACAAATAAATCCCAATAGTGAGCATAGAAGCCGTAATAGCCACTTTAAAAAATATGAGTGTTCTGTATTGAAAAAGTAACACCTGAAAATGTTCAGTACGAGCATCTAAATAACCAAGCACATTTTTGTCCGTTTGTAGCAAATTAAAATGTGTTCCTTGACTAAATTTAAGTGACCTCACGACCCTTGCCATCTCTTGCAACCACGAAACAACCGCATATTTATAATTACTTTCTTCTATACTCGTTACAAGCCCTTTATTACTCGTAAGTTTTAGGATAAGCCATAAGATAATCACTAACAAAAAACCAAATCCAATAAACGCAATATTATACAAAGCAAGAAGCATCAAGCCAAAGAGTATCTGAATAGTAGCCGTAGGAATGTCTAAAAGCAGTTTTGAAAGTCCTTTTTGTATAGTGAGGACTTCAAAAAAGCGGTTTATTTTTTCTGGAAGATAATAATTATCTATTCTTTTGAGGTCAAAAGAAGGGATTTTTTCTGCAAATTCAAAGGCATAGCGGGCAAAAATACTTTGTTGTATTTTCTCAATGATTTTCATTTGGTTGATTTGCATCACGCCTCCTGCAAGCACGCCAAGCACCACAAGCACAATCAGGACATAGATAGACGTAACCATAGATGCTCCCAACACAAAGCCTATAATACTCTGAATACCAACAGGTACGCTAAGTTGTACCAAACCACTCAAAATAGCATAAAAATAAATAGACGCAATTTCTTTTTTGTCTAAAGAAATCAAATCTTGTAATCTTTTTAATGGATTGATATTATTTGAATGCGCCATAAAGTAGTGAATATATGTTGTTGAATGGCACAAATATATATAATTTTCTTTACAATAGCATTGCTATTGTAAAGAAAAATCAGAGATTTTATTTTTCTGACGTTGAAGTTTATTACAAAGCTGAATTTTATCTACGTATTCAAAAATCGTAACTGTTTAGGTTAAATATTTAGAAATTGAAACAAATGTATTAAAATGTAGGGGCTGGGCTTGCCCCCATAGCCGTCAGGCTAGGCACTCAAATATCTCTGCACCGTCAGCTAAAGCAGACGGCAAAGAAAGTAAAAAAACAGA
>JANYGM010000365.1 GCA_025362415.1 bacterium | reverse complement strand
ATACTGCAAAAGGGGAAAATTAAGGAACTTTACTTATGTGGTATAGGTATCCAGTTTACTGGGTCTCCGCCACAGTGTATGATAATTTGTTGTATAATTTCCTTTTGTAATTGGTTGCAATTAAGATAAGTAATGAATTGTAAATAAAATTCTAATTTTGTATTTCTTAGTGCCTTCTTAGTGTGTATTTCTTAATGAACTTAGTGTTAAAAAGAAACTAACTAGGAAGTTATTTGCAATGTATTACTAATAGAGTTTTTATGGCAAGCATTATTTTGTTATTTTTTCATACAAAAGAAAAAAGAAAAAAGAATAGCTATTTTATCTTTTTTTTTTTAAATTTGCACTCCAAAATCAAAAATGTTTCTAACATTTTAACAAGATTTTCAAAACGACAATCAATGTAAAGGTAAAATATTATTCAAATATTATCTAAAACAATACTAAATGGCATACTTATTTACTTCTGAATCAGTTTCAGAAGGACACCCAGACAAAATAGCAGACCAAATTTCTGATGCAGTTTTAGATGCAATGCTTGCACAAGACCCTCATTCTCGTGTTGCTTGTGAAACACTCGTAACAACTGGTCTTACTGTTGTAGCTGGAGAAATCACAACAAAGGCTTATGTAGAAATACAAGACATAGTACGCAAAACTATCCAAGAAATTGGTTATAACAAGGCTGAATATCAATTTGAGGCTCTTTCTTGTGGCATAACGGTAGCACTTCATAGCCAATCTCCTGACATTGCACAAGGTGTAAATGAAGGTGAAGGAATTGATAAAGAACAAGGCGCAGGAGACCAAGGAATGATGTTTGGGTACGCCTCAACAGAAACACCTGAATATATGCCAATGGCACTTGCTTTTTCTCACAGAATTGTAAAAGAATTAGCTAACATTCGCAAAAATAACTTGCAACTAATGCCTTATTTGCGTCCTGATGCAAAAGCACAAGTTACAATAGAATACGATAATCATAATAAACCTGTTCGTGTGCATACAGTTGTAGTTTCTACACAACACGACGACTTTGACAAAGAAGCAGCAATGCTCAAAAAAATCCACGACGAAGTAATTGCACACGTTGTTAAAAAAGTTATTCCTGCAAATTTGCTAGATGATAAAACGGTTTATCATATCAACCCAACAGGAAAATTCGTTATTGGAGGTCCTCACGGTGATAGTGGCTTGACTGGTCGTAAAATCATTGTGGATACTTATGGTGGCAAAGGCGCACACGGTGGTGGTGCTTTTTCTGGAAAAGACCCATCAAAAGTAGATAGAAGTGCCGCTTATGCAGCACGTCATATTGCTAAAAACCTTGTTGCGGCTGGTGTTGCAGACGAAATTTTGGTACAAGTAGCATATGCTATTGGTGTGGCAAAACCTGTTTCTTTGAACGTAAATACTTATGGAACGTCTAAATTAGGGCTTTCTGATGAGCAAATTGGCGTAATTGTAGCAGAACTTTTTGATATGCGCCCTAAAGCTCTTGTAGAGCGTTTGGGACTGAAAAACCCAATTTATTCTCCTACTGCTGCTTACGGACACATGGGACGTGAGCCATACACAGCAAAAGTTGATTTTATGTTGGTTGAAATCAAAGAAGATGCTAACCACAAAACAGAAGTACGTACAAAATCAAGCAAAGAAGTAGAATTTTTTACTTGGGAAAAATTAGACTACGTTCAAAAAGTAAAAGATGCTTTCAAAATTAAATAAGTAATTTTGAATGTATAAAAACAAAAGAGCTTTTCAAATATATATTTGAAAAGCTTTTTTGTTTTGGTATTACTTCTTATTGTTTAATTAAACGTTTATAAATATTACCTTTTGAAGTACTTACTTTCATAATGTAAACACCATTTGGCATATTCCCTAGTGAAATATTTGTTTGTGCGTTTAGTTTTTGTGATGAAAAGACTTCTTTTCCTTGCATATCATATACAGAAAGCAAGGCTTTATCTAAATTTAATTGCCCAAAATCTACCTTAAAATCTCCATTTGAAGGATTTGGAGATACATTTATCTTATTAGAAAGTGTATCTAAGCTTGTAGTAGGGTTTGGATAAATAACGAGTGTAAATGATGTTGGCACACTCGCTCCAACAAAATCCCCGTTTACTGTTGCCGTTGCAATTACTGTAAATGTAACAGAAGTAGAAAAAGTGGGAAGTGGTGTCCCTGTTAGCATACCTGTGCTAGAAAGTGTCATTCCAGTACCAGAAAATGGGATAATCCCTGATTGCATTGCAAAAGTATAAACTGCATCAACACCACCACCAATTGCGGTTATTTTGTAGGGTGCGTAAAGTACGCCTACATATCCAACAGGAAGCATTCCAGAGGGTGAAATAATGATATTTAATGCTGATGGAGTTGGTACAGCCGTAACAGTAAGTATTCCATTGACAAGTGTAAAGCTATAATTTGCGGCTGCACCTCCTCCAAGCATAATAGGGTAACCCCCTACTCCTGAAACTATTGTAGCCGTTGTGCTTGCAGTAGGTATGCTTGTAAGTACTGTTACTGTTTCTCCCAATACAAAACCACTATACATAATAGTAAGGGCAGGATTTGAGACCCCAAAAATTCTAGTTTTATTGTCTGCTGTTACTGTAAGTGGTGCTTTATTGACTATTAACTGTTGCGTAACATCTGATGCAGCAGAAAAAGTAGCATTTCCAGCCTGTGAGGCAGTAATAATGGTTGTACCAGCCCCAACAACAGTAACTGTATTTCCTGAAATAGTAGCCACAGAAGTATTACTACTTGCATAAGAAACAAAAAGCCCAGATGAGGCAGTTGCATTGAGTGTGAAAGATGCTACACCATAGGTTACAGGCGTAATAGGAGCAAAAGTAATGGTTTGAGTTGTAAGATTATTTTGTGCATAAACTGCTAAAAAACCAGCCGCATTAGCACTCGTAAAACTTAATGTAGCAGGACTTGGGTCAAAATCAGCAGTACCACCAAACCAGCCACAAACGTGTATTTTATTGGCATTATCAACGAAAATACTTCGTGTTATACCACCAGATGAGTTTGTACCTGAAAGCAACAAAGCACCCAGAAAAGCCCCATTAGCATCTAATTTTGAAACATAACCATTAACTCCACCAGAACTTGCTGTTCCTACCAAGTTTTGTGTACCTGCATTTGGGTCAAAATCAGCAGTACCAGTAAAACTACCACAAGTATAAACATTATTAGTAGCATCTAAGGCTATACCATAAGCCACTTCTCCGCCAGTCCCACCTAAACTCTTTGCCCAACCATAAGCCCCTGTAGTACCATTAAGTTTAAGTACGAAAGCATCAGAACCTCCTGCACTCGTAATGTTAGCTACCCCTGCATCTGGATTAAAATCTACTGTACTCTCAAAACTTCCAGTTGTATAGACATCACCAGCAGCATCTAAGGTAATACCAAAAAAAGCTCTGTCTTCACCAAATCCTCCCATAGTTTTAGCCCAAACATAATTTCCAGCAGATGAAAGTTTAGCAACACCTATATCAAGATTTCCACTATTTGCATTAATAAGTGTTTGTACACCAGCATTTGGGTCAGCATCAATACTTCCACTTCTGTAACCCATAGCATAGTAAATATTATTTGTAGCATCTGTTACAACTCCATAGGCACTATCTCTATCCGTTCCGCCTATTGTTTTTACCCAAATGAAATTACCAACAGAAGACAATTTTAATATAAATATATCAGCATCAATACCACCTCCAACAGGAGATACAAACTGTGCAACCCCAGTTGGATTAAAATTTACAGTATTTTCAAAAACACCAATAACAATTATATCCCCGTTACCATCAACAGTTACACTATGAGCAAGGTCGTTATTTCCAGCACCTATATTTCTTCCAAATACAAAATTACCCAAAGTATTTAATTTGACAATGAAAATATCTAATACTCCATTACTAGAGAAATTTTGTGTAGTAGCATTGGGGTCAAGGTCTATTGTACCAGAAAACCATCCAATAGCCACAACCTCTCCACTTGCTGTAATCTTAAGTGTAACATTATCCCAATTAAACTGCTTTGCCCAAATGAATGTACCTGTTGCATTTACTTTCGTAATGTAACCTCCTCCAGAGGTACTATTAAGACTGAATGTACTGGCAGCACTTGCATCAAAATCAAGTGTTCCACTAAATATTCCAGCAGTATAAATATTGCCTGCGGCATCTACACCCACAGACCTGCTATCTGATGTGCCTACACCCAAAAACGGATTTACAAATTGAGGTGTGAAATTTTGCGCTTGTAGCACACATACAAGAAAGTATAACAAAAGGATACTGAGAATACTTTTTTTCATAAAGATTTTGTTTAAAATGTGTTACTTAGGAATAAGAATTAAATAAACTCATCTTTTTGACTATCTTTGTGTGGCTTTATTTCTATGATGTTAATATGAAAAAATACGATATTGAGTTAGAAAATATGATGCGTTCTCATTATAATTCATTAGGGGAGCGTCATAAGC
>JANYGM010000364.1 GCA_025362415.1 bacterium | reverse complement strand
GGTATTGCTTCGTATCTTTTAGCAATTTTGACAAATGAATAGGTGGGATAATGATAACCTACATCTTCTGTAAGTTGGTAAGATGTTTGACATTTTTCGCAATAAAAAAATGCCTCTGAATAGCCTTCATAAATAGTTTGTGCATCAAAAGTTAGTTTTTGATACGCAATACTACGCCAATCAATAGGACTATTTCCCCAAGAATTTGGTATTTCTTCACATTCACACATAAAAATATTTTATAAAAAACTTTCCAAAAGTTTTCAATTTTTGGAAAGTTATAAATTGATTTAATGAATTGATTATCAATATTTTGTATTCATTCACAATTCACAATTCACAATTAAAAATTCACAATTACTTAGTTTGCGTCTGCGCCTGCAAAAAATTTCTTTTCTACATAATCCGCATTAGCTGCTATTTCGTGAACAATAGCCAAGAAATTAACATAATTTCCGTTGATGTATTCCGCAGGAATGACTGTTTGCAAATAAATTCCTTCTTTCTCTGTGCCGTCTGGTTGTTTCATTTTTTTGAGACAAATCATACTTACAAAACCGTATTCAGCCTCACGCAACAAATCAACGCTACTAATAGCAGGCGTAAGATGCCCAGCAAAACTTCTAATAAAAAACACATTTTTATTGAGTTTTGGGTCAAGATACTCACTCAAATACACATATTGATAGCGTAATTTGTCGCTATCAGCATATTTGAGGGCATAATCCCATTGATGCCCAGCGTTGTTGTCTAGCGGTTTGATGTTTGCTCCATAACCAGCTGCAACTGCTTGTTCTATTAGACTTGCAAGATTTGACATTTTTTGTTGAATTAAATTGTTTGAAATAATTAAAAAAATCTCTTAAATATAATTGTAAGTTTCTGATTTGCAAAAGTTTTTTTCAAAAACATTAACTTTTTGTTTGTAGATACTTACAAACTACCATAGTCGTGGATTTTTGGTTCTCCACCACCTGCAGGAAAAAACACATAAATAGGCGCAGGCATACCGTTTACGCCTTTTTTCTTTCCTACCCACACTTTGTAAGATGTGCCATTTTCTGCTGTATCTTTAAAGCCAATTCCTGAAAGGCTTGTCTTTTGTACCCTCGTGATTTTGATAGGATTTTGATAAAATTTCGCATTTTGCCAAGCTTTTTTGAAGCTAAACTGCAAACGGTCACTTTTGAGTGCTTCCCCAGAATTATTAAAATCACTTTTATGAATGACCTGCAATGCTTTTTCAGCGGCAACCTCAAAATCTGGTTCTAGCAAAATATCAATGAACTTTTGCAGAACAAGTTTCCCTCGTTCATCAAGCTCATCTCCTTGTGACTTTGTGTTTTGTGTGGCTTTTCCAATTTCTTTTTTGAGATTAAATTGTGCTGACAATTTTGAGGGAGTAGTTGCAAAAAATAAACAAGCAACTAGAACGGAAGCAAAGGTTTTTTTCATACAAATTTTGGGGCTTAAATTAAACAAAATATTTAAAACGAAATATTTAAAAAATAGAAATTTACAACAAAATGTACACTAGCAAATATAATTGTAAGTTTTGGATTTGCAACAAATTTCTATATTATATTTTTACTAACATTAAAAAAAACATAACAATTTGATTAACAGCATTTTATATTTTTATCTTGAAGTATTAAACAAGTAATGCTCAACAATGGTCTGGTTACAAGGTCTGATGTAAAAAGCATTATATCTTTAATACTACCTTTTTGTTTTTAATGCAAAAACAATAACCTTTCAAAACAGTATTTATTTATTTGATACAAAAATGCCTTAATTAAGTGCAATTTTATCTATGTAAAATAATATATTTCCAAAAAAACAACTTTTTTAATAAAAAAAACAGTAGAAATATTTTTTTGCATATAAATTTCTCCCTACTTTCGGTAAATCAAAAAAATAATTGTGAATTTTTAATTGTGAATGAATACAAAAATCCACAATTTCTAATTCCTAATTCACAATTCCTAATTCCTAATTATAAATATGCAAGATATTGAAATAAAGGCTGCTTTCTCGCCTGAATATGCTGATATTCTTACCCCTGATGCACTTGCTTTTGTGCAGGCTCTGCAAAAGCAATTTAATGCTAAAAGACTGGCATTATTGGAAAAAAGAAAGGAAGTTCAGCAGGAAATTGACAACGGAAAACTACCACATTTTTTGCCAGAAACGCAAAGTATTCGTGAGAGTAGCTGGCAAGTTGCTACTATTCCTACAGATTTGCAAGACAGACGAGTGGAAATAACTGGTCCTGTGGAGCGCAAAATGATTATAAACGCCCTAAATTCTGGTGCAAAAGTTTTTATGGCGGATTTTGAAGATAGTAATTCTCCTAGTTGGGCAAACAATATTGAAGGACAAATCAACCTTAAAGAAGCCATACGCAAGACAATTTCGTTTACGAATGACAAAGGAAAAGTGTATAAACTCAATGAAAAAGTAGCTACACTAATGGTAAGACCAAGAGGCTGGCATTTGGAAGAGAAAAATGTTGTCGTTAATGGTGAAAATATGAGTGCAAGTTTGTTTGATTTTGGTTTGTATTTCTTTCATAACATAGCTTATTTGTCTAAAAATGGTAGTGGAACGTATTTTTATCTTCCAAAATTAGAGAGTTATTTGGAGGCTCGTTTGTGGAATGAAGTGTTTGTTTTTGCACAAGATTACCTCAAAATACCACAAGGAAGTATCAAAGCAACGGTTTTGGTAGAAACCATTTTGGCAAGTTTCCAACTTCACGAAATTTTATTTGAATTGCGCCACCACAGCGCAGGACTAAATTGTGGAAGATGGGATTACATCTTTTCTTTCATCAAAAAATTCAAAAATATAAAAGGCTACATTTTCCCAGAAAGAGGTCAAATTACTATGACTGTGCCATTTATTCGTGCCTACACACAACTCGTCATACAGACCTGCCACAAACGCAAAGTTCACGCTATTGGCGGAATGGCGGCACAAATTCCTATCAAAAATAACGAAATTGAAAATCAAAAAGCTCTAGATAAAGTCGCTGCCGACAAACTTCGTGAGGTAACAGACGGACACGACGGCACTTGGGTTGCGCATCCTGCGCTTGTGGAGGTGGCTATGAAGATTTTTAACGAAAAAATGCCTGCATCTAATCAAATTGAAACTAAAACAAGAGAAGATTTTTCTTGTACTGAAAAAATGCTTTTAGAACTTCCGCAAGGCACTATTACAGAGGAAGGCTTACGAATGAATATCAATGTTGGTATTTTGTATCTTGAAAGTTGGTTGAACGGTGTTGGAGCTGCTGCACTTTATAACCTTATGGAAGATGCCGCTACAGCAGAGATTTCTAGAACGCAAATTTGGCAATGGATTAAGACAAAATCAGCCTTAAATGATGGTAGAATAATCAATAAGGAACTTTATGAGGATTTTAGAGAGGGTGAGATAGTAAAAATAAAACTACTTTTTGGAGAAGAAAAATATCAAAAGGGTAAGTTTGAAATTGCTATCAAAATGTTTAACGACCTTGTTTTGCAGGAGAATTTTGAAGAGTTTTTGACTTTGCCAGCGTATCAATTTATTCAATAATGGATATTATCTAGTTTAATTTTTGATAAGGTCTGTACCGTAATGCAATGAAGGTCTGACCATATCAAAAATTAAACTGGGTGCTTTCTACAACAAAATAAAGTTTAACTAATAAGTATTTTTAATTTTAATTTTACTTAAACGGTCAGACCTCCATTGCATTACGGTACAGACCTGTTTAAGCAAAATTAAAAAGTGTTTTACTCAAATAAATTTCAAACTTAAATCACAAAAAAATGACACAATTATCAAAAGCAGACCAATTAAAAGCAGATTGGGCAAATAATGCTCGTTGGACAGGTGTTTTCCGCCCATACACAGCAGAAGAAGTATTAAAACTGCGTAGTAAAGTAGAAATTGAATACAGTATTGCAAAAATGGGCGCAGAAAAACTCTGGAAACGCCTAAAAAGTCAGTCGTATGTAGCCGCACTTGGCGCAATGACAGGCAATCAAGCCATACAAGAAGTAGCAGCAGGTTTGGAAGCTATTTATTTGAGCGGTTGGCAAGTGGCAGCTGATGCAAATGTAAGTGGTCAGATGTATCCAGACCAGTCGTTATATCCTGCAAACTCTGTTCCAGAGGTCGTAAAGAAGATAAATAATGCTTTGCTTCGTTGCGAGCAAATAGATAGCGTTTCAGGTGATAACACAAAAGATTGGATGCAACCTATTGTGGCTGATGCTGAAGCGGGTTTTGGTGGAAATTTGAATGCTTTTGAGTTGATGAAATGGATGATTGAGGCAGGTGCAGCAGGGGTACATTATGAAGACCAACTTTCAAGCGCAAAAAAATGCGGACACTTGGGCGGGAAAGTGCTTGTACCAACACAGGAAGCAATAAATAAGCTAATTGCAGCACGTTTGGCAGCTGATGTCTGTAATGTGCCTACGCTTATTGTGGCTCGTACAGATGCAGAGGCGGCAAACCTTATTACAAGTGATATAGACCCAAGAGATGCTGATTTTATTACAGGAGAAAGAACTGCAGAAGGGTTTTATTATGTAAAAAATGGCTTAGAACAATGTATTTCTAGAGGACTTTCGTATGCACCTTATTGTGATTTGCTTTGGATGGAAACTTCAAAACCAGATTTGGAAGTAGCAAAACAGTTTGCAGAGGCTATTCACGCAGAATTTCCTGATAAAATGCTTGCCTATAATTGCTCTCCTTCTTTTAATTGGGCAAAATATTTGAGTGTACAAGAAATGCAGACATTTAGAGAAGACCTTGCAGCACTTGGCTACAAGTTCCAATTTATAACGCTTGCAGGTTTCCACGCATTGAATACATCTATGTTTGAGTTGAGCAAAGCCTATAAAGCTAAGGGAATGGCAGGTTTTTCAGAACTTCAAGAACGTGAATTTGCTTTGCAAGAAGACGGTTTTAGAGCAATAAAACACCAAACATTTGTAGGAACAGGCTATTTTGATGCCGTTCAAAGCACTATTCAAACTAATTCTTCAACGGTTGCAATGAAAGAAAGCACAGAAACAGCACAATTTCACTAGGATTTGAAGGAGTTATAAGTTATTTTTAAAATTGATTAAATTATCCCTGCATCATAATACAGGCTAATTTAATCAATTTTGATTTTAAAAACTTAGGTATGGGTGACATTTTTAAATTAAGAAAAAAGAGCATAAGAAAAAGCATAATTTTTTGCAGTTTGTTTTTACAGACAAATATTACATAAATACATTTTCTTGTACTTTGGCGTTGGGAAGAGGTTGGTCTAATGGCACTTGCATTATTTCATACACATTAGCCTTAATCACATTAGAAATATGTCGCAACGGCAAATCATTGGCATCAACGCCAAAAGGTTGTTCAATTTCCTCTGAAATTACTTCTACACCTGCAAGCGCATAACTTATCAAAAATACCGCAGGAATAGTATAAAGCTGGAATTTGTCCACCAAACCAATAGGTAAAAATAGACAATAAAAGAAAATAAAAGTTTTGATAAAAGACGTGTGAGAAAACGGAATAGGAGAATTTTTGATGCGTTCACAAGCTCCCATAATATTGATAAGTTGTTCTATCTGATGTTTGATGTTCATCTTGTCCGCCTCTGAAAACACACGTTTTTTGTACAATTCTTCCATTTTAAGGAAAATATTAGTGGCTATTTTGTGTGGAATATGTTTTGCCGTTTTCAAATCATCAATATAATAAGGGTCGTGAGCATCTAAAATATTAAAATCAACGCCCTCACGCAGATGCCCTTTGAGTGCGTAAGCAAAATTAGCTATTTGAGAAGCCAAATAATGCCTTATTTGCTTGTCGCCTTGTGGCAAAATAGAGTGAAAATTAGATGCCATTGTACGACTGTCATTGATGAGTGCACCCCACAATTTGCGTCCTTCCCACCACCTATCATAAGCAGAATTGATACGAAAAACCAGTGTAAGCCCCAAAATAACACCGACAAGTGACAAAAAAGTTGGGTCAAGATGTATCTCTAAAACTTTTGAAGGCACTACATAAATACGCCCCAGTGTGATTGTGGCGGTATAAATTAAGATAGCTAACTGTATTTTGAAAAGTTCTTTTGTGTCGTAGGCGTTGCCTAGTCCAAAAGCGGTTTTAATGGGAATAGACCAGTTTTTTGTGTCGTAGTTTATCATAAATAATTGTGAATTGTGAATAATGAACTGATGTTATGCAAACATATTTGTAGAGACGTTGCTTGCAACGTCTTAGCGTAGGAAATTGTATTTAGTCCCATTCAACAACAATGCTTTTATTTTTTGTTTAGTTCAGACGTTGCAAGCAACGTCTCTACAATAAATACATAAAACAAAAATGTTAAAAACAAGTGTTTGTCCTCTCTACATCACAACGTAATCATTATAATTTACTTAAATTGCTTGAATATTTGAACAAATTTAGAGATTATTTGAAGATAAATTTAAAAAAACTGAAAAAAATTTGGTAATACCAAAAAAGATGCTTTCATTTGTGAATAATTATCAAATAAAATCTCACAAAACCGCAAAAATTTATCTAAAAAATGCTTTTCAATGTTTCCTATATTACTCTTTCACCAGCCACAAAGCAAAATCAGCTTTGTGCAGTTTCCTGCTTAGCACTCTGTGCGGTAGGTTTATGGAGTAGTTTTGACAGAGAAAATGGTATCCAAAATGATATGAAAAATCATATTCGTAATCATAAGGGCAAGCATATAGATAAAAACAACAAAAATCATATATACAGTTCTCAACTGTCTTAGAGATTTTTATTTATTAGATTTTATCAAAATATTGCAAACGCCCAAAATCAAAGATTTTAGGGCGTTTTTTTTTATTGCTTTTTTATTTTTATTTCTCTAAAAACTGTTCGTAAAAATGACAAATATAGGACTTACGCAAAACCTATTAAAAACCACCCCTAACCCCTCCTAAAAAGGAGGGGGACAAACTCCCCTCCTTCCTAAGGAGGGGCTGGGGGTG
>JANYGM010000276.1 GCA_025362415.1 bacterium | reverse complement strand
GCCTCGTAAGCCTGGTATGACTCGTGAGGAACTTATTGGCATCAATGCAGGAATTGTCAAAACTGTTACAGAAAATGTTATAAAACATTCTCCTAAGGCTATTATTGTGATGATTGCTAATCCAATATCTTTTCTTTCCCCATTTTGGTTTCTGCGGAGGAAATGAAATTATGAGGCATTTCTTCCCACGTTTCCAACATTTTGCGTTTGTAGGCTGCCATCAAAGATTGCGTTTTTGGTAAAGATTGTTTGTCAGCTTTGGTAAAAACCATCACAAATGGCAATGTATTTTCGCTCAAAAACTCCAAAAAATCCAAATCAATATCCTGCGGCGGAAGTCTAGAATCTATCAAAACAAAGATACACACAAGGCTTTCACCTCTATTGATAAGATAATCCTTTATCATCAACGCCCATTTTTCTCTATTGGTTTGGCTGGTTTTGGCATAGCCGTAGCCTGGCAAATCTACCAAAAACCAAGTATCATCAATATCAAAATGGTTGATAAGATTAGTTTTACCTGGTTTTTGGCTTGTTTTGGCAAGCCCTTTATGCCCAGTAATCATATTGATAAGAGAAGATTTTCCTACGTTAGAACGCCCAATAAAGGCATATTCAGGTTTTGTAGGCTTAGGGCAAAGTTTGTAATCCGTATTGCTAACAATAAATGTTGCTTTCATTCAATTTTTTTCTTTAAATTTTCAACGTGCAAAACTAACATAAAATAAAGGATTTTCAAAATAAACATTTAAAGATAGATTTTGAAAACCTACATAGAAAGATATTACATTTTATTTGGATAAAAACATTACTTTCAGTATGTTTGTTGATGAATTATAAAAAAATTGATTAAAAATAAATAGACCAAATAAATGAAAAAAGTCCTTTTTATAGACCGTGATGGCACATTGATTGTAGAACCCACCACAGATTTTCAGATAGATAGCTTAGAAAAACTAGCTTTTTTGCCAAAAGTAATTACGGCACTCGCCCAAATTTCTAAAGAATTAGATTATGAGTTGGTGATGGTAACCAACCAAGACGGATTGGGTACAGAAAGTTTTCCAGAAGATACTTTTATTCCTGCTCACGAAAAAATGATGCTTACTTTTGAGAATGAGGGCGTTATTTTTAGAGAAGTTTTGATAGATAAAAGTTTTGAAGAGGAAAATTTGCCCACACGCAAGCCCAATACAGGACTTTTAACGCATTATTTGGATAATGTTGAATATGATTTAGAAAATTCTTTTGTCATAGGCGACCGCCTTACAGATGTAAAACTTGCGCAAAACATCAATTCAAAGGCTATTTTGGTATCTTTGCACAAACACCAAACAGAAAGCTGGAAAAATAATAAAGATTTAATGGCAATAAACCCACATCTTTTGCATATTTCTAATAATTGGACTGATATTTATCTTTTCTTGAAAGATTTAAAAGAAAATCAGCAAAATAATCACCAAAATAATACAAAAAATACTTCAAATAAGGAAAGAACAGCACATATTCACCGCAAAACCAATGAAACTGATATTGAAATCAGCCTAAATCTTGACAAAAAACAAGAAAAACAAGAAATTTCACAAGAAAATGGCGTAGAAAACCCATTTTTAGATACTGGAATAGGTTTTTTTGACCATTTGCTAGACCAAATTGTCAGGCACGCAGGCATAAGCCTACACATAAAAGCTAAAGGAGATTTGTATATTGATGAGCATCATACTGTAGAAGATACTGCGCTTGCACTTGGAGAGGCATTTTTGCAGGCGTTAGGCGACAAACGTGGCATTACGAGATATGGACATTTTTTGCTACCAATGGACGAAACGCTTGCACAAGTTGCGTTAGATTTCTCTGGAAGACCCTTTTTGGTTTGGGAAGCAACATTTAATAGAGAAAAAGTAGGAGAATTCTCTACAGAACTTTTTGAGCATTTTTTCAAGTCATTTTCTGATGCTGCAAAGTGCAATATCAACATTAAAATAGAAGGAAAAAATGCTCATCATCAAATTGAAGCAACTTTTAAGGCTTTTGCAAAAGCTCTCAAAATGGCTATCAAACGAGAAGATGGCAACAACGAAATACCTAGTACAAAAGGGGTTCTTTGAGGTGTGAGGTGTGAAGTGTGAGGTATGAAGTTGGAGGGACGAGGTACGAAAATACAATAAACATTAAAAAATCTTGTACTTCGTACCTCATATTTCACACCTCACACCTCAACTTTGGTTTACCACGCAAGAAAACAATGTTATATCATCAGAAAAAGGGATTTTTCCTCTAAATTCATTTACTTCTTTGATGATTCTCTCGTGAAATTCTATGGGATTAAGATTTTTATTATTCCTGATAAAAGCCTCAATGCCTATTTCATCAAATAACTCTTCTTTATTATTAAAAGTTTCTGGCAAACCATCAGTAAAACTAAATAGAAAAAACTGCTCCAAATCACTACAAATGCCTATTTCTAAAAATGGCAAAGGCGTGAAAAACCCTAAAACTGTACAACCTATTTCCAAACGCTCAAAATCAAGATAATTTTCTTTTTGTTGATTATTTTGTTGGTTTTTATTTATCAAATAAGGCGGATTATGCCCCGCATTGATGTATGAAAGCTGTTTTTCTGTGCTATCATAAATAGCCATAAAAAAGGTAATAAAATTTTCACCTCTAGCATTATCATAAACAGAAAAATTAAGTTCTTCCACAATCTTTTTGAGGTCGTCTGTTTGGCGTGTAAGTGTGCGTAAAGATGCTTGGAAATTAGCCATCATTAGTGCTGCTGCCATTCCTTTACCAGAAACATCAGCAATACAAATCAAAAAACGAGTATCATTGAGTTGAATATAATCATAATAATCACCTCCCACAGACGAATGAGGCTGATAATAAGCATCAATGTACAATTTGTCAGTTTTAGGAAGTTTTTTAGGGAAAAGTAGTGTTTGCACGTGCCTAGCAATTTCCATTTCCTTTTTGATACCTTCTTGCAGGAGTTGCTGACGTGCTAATTTGCGGTTTTCTATGGCTACAATTAAGATATTAGTCAAAGTTTCTACAAAACTGATGTCTATTTCTTCACTTGTACTAATAAAAACGTGTGCAATTTCTTTCTGATTATGTAATATTGGCAAAGAATGTTCAAAATCTGCTAATAATTCTTCTTCAAAAACAGTATTTTCAGGTTTATTTTTTGTTCCAAAAGCCACTTTACAACTCCAAATATTATCTTCTAATACGAATAAAACCATTTTGGGGACATTCAAATTTCCACGCAAAGTAAAATGATAAATGCGGTACAAAGCCTGTTCTGTAAGATTAGCGTTGATAGCTTTGGTAATCTCCAAAAGTGCCTGCAAAGCCATTTCTTTACGCTGAAAAGTAATAGTATCAAACATTTATGATAAAGATTTTATGTTGTAGTTTTTGTAAACTGTTGCTAAATTTAGGTGAAGTCAGGTGTTTCCACCTGACTTCAATAGTGCGCTTTTAAACTTCTGATACAAGAATAAAAATGTATTTCCTTGAAGTTAAAAGCACGTTTATTGTCATATGGAAACACCTAACAACACAAAAACGTAATTGATAATTCGTAATTGATTAAGAAAAATATCTAAAGTCGTGTCCTGCTTTTAGTTGTATAAGTGTTTCGTACATCAATTTAATGATGTTTTGCACGTCATCTTTATGTACAGTTTCAACGGTTGTGTGCATATATTTGAGCGGAAGCGAGATAAGCGCAGAAGGAATACCAGCACCAGAATAGGCAAAAGAATCAGTATCTGTACCAGTAGAACGAGAAACAGAAGCTTTTTGGATAGGAATTTCTTTTTTAGCAGCAACATCAAAAAGCATCTGCAAAAGATTGGTTTGTACCGCAGGTCCGTAGGTCAAAACTGCTCCATTTCCAGCCGTAAAGTCCCCATCAATGATTTTGGAGTACATTGGCGACTGTGTGTCGTGGCAAACATCAGTAATAATAGCCACATCAGGTTTTATAGCAGCTGCCACCATTTCTGCGCCACGCAAACCAATTTCTTCTTGCACACAATTAGCAATATAAAGCCCAAAAGGAAGTTTTTTCTTACTTTCTTTTATCATACGAGCCACTTCTGCAATCATAAAACCGCCAATACGGTTGTCTAAGGCACGTCCTACAAAATATTTGTCGTTGAGTTCTGTAAGTTCATCAGCAAAAGTAGCCACCGTACCCACATCAACGCCCATTTCAAGGACTTCTTTTTTAGAAGATGCACCAATATCAATAAAAATATTTTTGATTTCGGGTTTTGGGTCACGGTCTTTGTCAGCACGTACGTGTATGGCAGGCCAACCAAAAATCCCTTTCACCATTCCTTTTTTCGTGTGTAGATTTACACGCATAGAAGGCGCAATAAGGGCATCAGAGCCACCATTGCGACGGACATAAATGTAGCCTTTATCATCAATATAATTGACAAACCACGCTATTTCATCTGCGTGAGCTTCAATAACCACCTTATATTTAGCTTTTGGGTTGATAATCCCTACAACACTTCCGTAGGCATCAATGGTATAATCATCAATATAAGGCTTAATATAATCTAGCCAAACTTTTTGCCCCGCACTTTCAAAACCCGTAGGAGAGCAAGTATTAAGGTATTTGTACAAAAATTCTTTACTTTCTTTTCTCATTTTTTGCTTTCTAATTATTTTTGCTGATTTTATTTTTAATGTTTCGTCAAAAATACAAAAAATTATGGATTTAAGATGAATTTAAGATGAATTTTGAAAAAACACTATGATAAACAAAGTTTTTATTTATCATACAATCATAAAACAAGCTGAAAAAGTGAGAATTTTATAACAGATTTTAGGGATTATGTAACGATATTAAATTTGTTTTACGTGTAATAAAATAAATTAGAATAAAATTTTTTATTATCATAATATCCTCTACCTTTGTAGCAGAGGTTAAGGAAAATATCCAGCTAGTTTAGTTTGTCCAAGTTCTTTGTTGGTGTTGCTACGCTAAAATACCAACAGATGCAAAGAAATCTTCAAGAATTATAATGTAATATTTATTAAAAACTCAATCAATAAAAATAAATCAATAAAAATAAATCAATCATTAAACAAAAATTTTATGTTCAAAAAAACTTCTTTCCAACTGCTACTTGTAGCTATTCTTTCACTTGCAATGTTTCAAAATTGTAAGAAAAAAGAAGACACTCCACCCGCCAATGTCATTACTGATACAGGCGGGCTGAAAGTAACGCTTACGTACACTAACGGAAGCCAAACCAATGATATAGATATGTTTCTATACAAAAACCCCTATTCTTCTACTTCTGTGTCTGTTGCAGGTTCTAATGGCTTTACTAGCACAGAATCTTTTCAGCTTTTGCCTAACAATCCAGCACTTTCAAATGGGGATTACACGCTTAGCACAAAGTATTATGAAGGTGCAATAGCCAACAATTATACTATTACTTTTACAGGAATTGCTGTTCCTAGCAATAGTTACATTATCAATGGTACTTTTGCAGCTGGTTTGCCTGCTGATAATAGTTATGGTTCATTGCGTCGCAACAACATCAAATTGACTAAAGTAACTGACACTTATACAATTACACAATAAGTAGTTCTGACAATTTGCAAGTTTTGGTTATATTTCAATAAAAAAGCTATTCTCTTCAGAATAGCTTTTTTGTTTTTAATCAGTTTATGTATCAATTTTTTGTATTGATACACAATTTATAATTAAACATTTTGTTACCGTACACTCTTTGTTATTAGTGGTCTGTACCGTAGTGGAACGGAGGTCTGACCACTAATAACAAAGAGTAAGTTCGTTTTAAAAAGAATTATGGTCAGACCTTCATTGCATTACGGTACAGACCACAATTCTTTTTAAAACAGTGTACGGTAGCAAA
>JANYGM010000272.1 GCA_025362415.1 bacterium | reverse complement strand
AGAAGAAATCCAGAATATTTGTCAGAAAAACAACAAAAAACAGGTTGTTTATTTGTCTATGGGCTTTGGAAACCCTTATGATGAGGTTTATAGTCCAGAAATAGTAGAAAAATTAGCAGAAAAATTAGTTAATTTAGGCGTTGAGATTATTGTTCCTTCTGATACGGTGGGCGTTTCTTCCCCTGAAAACATCAAATCTTTATGGAAAAACCTCACTCAAACCTTCCCTAACACAACTTTTGGAATGCACCTACATTCTAACCCAAACACTGCCACAGAAAAGATAAACGCCGCTTATGATGCAGGTTGCAGTCGCATAGATACGGCACTACGAGGTTTTGGTGGCTGTCCTATGGCAAAAGATGATTTGGTAGGAAATATTGCCACAGAAAAAGTATTGACTTATTTCAAAGACAAAAATATTGATTTAGGTTTAAATATGGATAAATTTAATGACGCACTAAAATACTCTTTGAATATTTTTCATTAAAGATTTCAATGAAAAAAGTAGAAAATACGGCATAAGCCATATTTTTTTATTATTTCCTTTGTGTAGTTTTTGTACGTGAGAAAATTTGTGTAGTTTTGTAGGTGAGAAAAATGGTTTTCTTATAATTTTCAAATTAACTCAAAAATTAAATCACAATGAAAAAATCAATTTTAAGTTTGCTAGCGTGTATGTGTATATGTGTAGGCGGGCAAAGCTTGCAAGCGCAAAACAATGCAGGAGATTTTAATACCTTGCTGGCTAGTTTTGCGCAAGTGCAAGGTTTGCAAAGAATATTGGCAACAGATATGGTAAAAAACATCACGCCTAGCAGTAAGCTAAATGATGCGTTAGCGTATGAATTTCTTTGGAATAAAGACGTTTATTTGAAGCCTGAAAACTGCAATTCTTACCCAATTGCCTACTACAAAATGGGTGGTATTGTTGTTGTTCTCTTTGCTAACTTGGCATTAGACAGAAAAGACGAATACCAAATCAATATTCAAACCTACCAAAAGGGTAAGTTTATCAGTAAACGCAGAGGACTTATTAGCTTTAAAGCCGACCTTTCTGAAGCATACGACATTTATATCTCAAAAAATAAACAATCATTGATTTTGAAAAAAGTTTCTAAGGGCAAAAAACTTGAATACGAACAAAAAATTAAGCCTAACGGTCAAATAGTTGGAAGTAATTAAATTTTTTTATTTGAAATGCAGTAATCCGCAAACTTATTAGTTTGCGGTTTTTTTTATGTTTTTATTTTTGGAGAATGAATTTTATTTGATTAAATTTGAATGGAATACGTAGTTACGTATAGTCGTGAAAACAATAACTTAAAAAACTATTTTATGCTTGGTAACTTAGATAATGAAGTGATTTTTAAAAAGGCTTTTACAGACAAATTTGTCCTTAAATGCCTTGTAAAAGACCTTTTTGGGGTAGATTTTGAGCCTGAAATAGTAGAAACTGAAAAACGTTTTGAGCCTAAAATCTCTCATATAGACTTTAAATATGATATTTTTGCAGAAAGTAAAGATAAAAGAGTCGTTGTAGAAATTCAAAAAGTGGATTATGATTATAATTTTGATAGGTTTTTATTGTATCATAATATGGCAATTGCTGAAATGCAACGCACTTCAAAAGAATATAAAACAGATAGATTGGTTTACACTATTGTTGTTTTTACGAGCAAATATGTTGTGAAAGATAAAAATGGCATTTTGGTAAATAGTGATATTTTGTTCCATTATAGCAATCTTTTTGACCTTAATGGCAAAGAATATGATGTTTTTGGTCATAAACTTATCTACCTAAATCATAATCATATCAAAGACAATACGCCTGATGGATACAAAGATTGGCTTAATCTGGTCAAAGAATCTATCAAACACCCTGATAATCCTACCATCAATTTGAATAATGAAGGCATTAAAAAAGTAGCAGAAATCATTGATTTTGAACGGCTTAGCCCTGAAGAAATACGAGAAACAAAAAATAGCAATGCCGCAGAAAGTGCCAAAGAAATATACGAACAAGCAGCCAAAATGAAAGAAAAAACTGACATTGCAAAGAATATGCTTAAACGTGGCACATCAGTAGAAATAGTTTCGCAAGATACTGGTCTAACATTGGAAGAAGTACAAGAATTAGGTAAGCAATCAGATACTCAATAAACAAAAAGTCCGTAAACTAATAAGTTTACGGACTTTTTTATTGAATACTTCTCGTTTTCATTGTCTTTTGAAGAATACTTTGCCTTGCTTGTCTAGCACTTTGCCTTGTTTGTCTAGCACTTTGCTTTGTTTGTCTAGCACTTTGCCCTGTTTGTCTAACACTTTGCCCTTCTTGTCTAGCACTTTGCCCTCTTTGTCTAACACTTTGCCTGTCGTCTCTCTTACTTTGCCTCTCCTTTCTGTTACTTTGCCTTGCTTGTCTAGCACTTTGCCACTTGTCACGAGTATTTTGCCTTCCTTGCTTTGCATTTTGTTTAAAATTTTTTCACAACACAAAAAAATCTGTAACTTATTAAGCTACAGATTTGTTATTTTACATTTCAATTACTAATATTTTTCATTCTCATTGTCTTTTGGAGGGCTTATTTTTTTTACTTCTATATCTTTTGTATCTGTTTTATCTTCTTCCAAGTCTTCTTTATGACGGCGTTTGACTGGGTCTGTGTTAAGATTTTGTTTTTTAAATAACTTTTTAGGACTTTCTCTATACGCCCACGCAAATAACAAAGGAAATATCAACAAAGTCAAAACTGTAGCACTTATCATTCCTCCAATAACCACAATAGCTAAAGGTTTTTGTGTTTCAGAGCCTATTCCAGTAGATAATGCCGCAGGTAAAAGCCCAATAGCAGCCATCAAAGCAGTCATTACAACGGCTCGTGTACGTGAACTAACGCCATTTACAAGCGCATCTTTCAAGTTCATTCCATCTAATAAGTTCTTTTTAAACACAGAAATCAATATAACACCGTTTTGAATACACACACCAAACAACGCAATAAAACCAATTCCTGCAGAGATACTAAAAATCACTCCTGTAATATGCAAAGCTAACACGCCACCCATCATTGCAAAAGGTACGTTCAAAAGCACCAATATAGCATCTTTCAAATTGCCAAAAGCAACGTAAAGTAACACAAATATCCCTAACAAACACAAAGGAACAACATTTGCAAGCGTTTTAGAGGCTCTTTGTTGGTTTTCAAACTCTCCTACCCACTCAATACGAGCATTCTTTGAAAGTGCTTTACTTACTTTTTCTTGCGCTTCTGCAATAGTGCTACCCATATCACGCCCACGAATAGAAAATTTAACCCCAATAAAACGACTATTTGCCTCTCTATACACAAATGCAGCACCCGTTTTTTTATCAATAACAGAAATTTCTTTTAAAGGAACTTTATTACCTTTTAAACTAGGCACTTTAAGATTAGCAATGTCTTCTTCTGTCTTGCGAGAATCAGATTGATAGCGCAAACGTACATCAAATTTGCGTTCTCCTTCATAAAATTGTGTAGCAGTTTTCCCTCCAATAGCCATTTCAATAACGGCTTCTGCATCTGCAATAGAGATGCCATACCTTGCCATTTTGTCTTGGTCTAACGTAATGTTAAGTTCAGGCTGTCCTATGTTCCTAAGCACTCCTAAATCTTTAATTCCTTCAACAGTACGCAGTTGTTTAGTAACTTCATCAGCCATTTTGTCTATTTTTTCCAAATCACGCCCAAATATTTTTACCCCAAACGAGGCTTTAAAGCCTGCAACAGCTTCTGCAACATTATCAATGATTGGTTGAGAGTAATTAAAGACAATACCAGGATACTGACGCATCTTTTTATCCATTTCATCAATGAGTTGGTCATAAGAAATGTTGCGTTTCCATTCTTTTTTAGGTTTTAGATTTACCTGAATCTGTGCAAAGTAAAAGCCATTAGGGTCTGTACCGTCATTAGAACGCCCTATTTGAGAGAGTGCGCCACTTACTTCCTCAAAAGTCTGTAATTCTCTTCTAAATTTTTTGATAAGAGCTGATGTTTCTGGCAAAGAGTGGCTCATTGGCATCTCTGCCGTTATCCAAAGTGCGCCTTCATTCAGCGTTGGCAAAAACTCTGTTCCTAAAAACACAAAAGAATACAAACTAATAGCCATTACTCCAAACGCCGTTATGATACTTGTTTTTGCGTGTTTATACGTAAAAGCAAAGCCATTATTTACTATTCTATCAAAG
>JANYGM010000076.1 GCA_025362415.1 bacterium | reverse complement strand
ATTCCTGATGGTACGTTGTATCATTTTGGGGTGCTTACCTCCAAGATGCACGTAGCGTGGGTAAAAAGTGTTTGTGGTAGGCTAAAAAGTGATTTTCGTTATTCTAAGGACATTGTTTATAATAATTTTCCTTGGGCAGAAGCTCCCACAGACAAACAAAAAACAGCTATAGAAAAAGCAGCGCAAAAAGTGCTAGATATAAGAAAAAAATATGCTAATGGTAGTCTTTCAGATATGTATGATGCACGTTTGATGCCTTCGGATTTGAGAAAAGCGCACCAAGAGTTAGACAAAAGTGTAGATTTGTCATACCGTTTGCAGGCATTTGCGAGTGAGGCAACCCGTATGGAGTTTTTGTTTGCGCTTTACGAGAAATATACGGCAGGTCTTTTTGTGGTAGAGAAAAAGAAGAGAGTAAAAAAAACAGTATAAAATAAATAGTTAAATTTTAAATCAAAACAAACATGGAGGGTATCTTTCATTCTAATCACATTACGCATCTTTTTGATAGTGTAATTCCTAGTGATTTGGAAAAACAATTTTTCAACTTGATAAGTGAGGAATTGAAATCAACTAAAATTACTGGCTTGGAAATCTATTTAAAAGAGATTCCAGTTGGAATAGGATTTTTGTCTAACGCAAAACTAAAAGGTTTGGCAATAAAAAATAATGGTATAAGCAAAAAACTAGAAATTGTTTTTAGGGTTTATATTGATGGAGATGCTGCATTGTTCACACGTTATGATGTTATGGAGAAAGGATTTTTTGATAATCTCAATAACCTTAATAGTGAGCAAATTTTTTACAAAATGCAAACTGGTTTTGGGCTTATAGGCATTGAAAAATTTAGAATTCTAAATGATGCTTTAGCTATCATTTTTGAAAAAGTGGTTAAACAACTTACTTCAAAGGTCTAAAAATAAAGAAGCCTTTACTTTAAGTGAAGGCTTTCTTAAGGATTTGGGGGAACTTTTAGTCACTTCAAAAACAGGCAAAAGTTTCTCTTTTTGATATTGGAACAATGTTATGAGTATGCTCTAACCAATAAAATACTTTTTCTGGGCAAGACAATATAGCTGAATTTTTTATATTGAACTTTTTTGGATTATTTTTTACTATTTTATCAGGAAAATAAACTATGCAACAATCTATAAAATATAACTGTTCAAGATTTACTAATTTACTGATAAACATCATTTGTTGTTTGTCTAAACGCACATTATCTGCCCTAAAATAGCCTATATTTCTGATAGAATTGGTACAAAATAGCTCCGTAATGTTCATTTTTTGATTTAATAAAACATTAAATTCTACTAATTCTAAAAAGTCTTTAAGATTTTGGTTATAATAGCCTTCAAATTCCTTCTTAAAATGCTTTACAAGTACCAGCGCAAGGTTAAAATTATCTTTAATAGGACTTTCTATTAACGAAATAAGATTTTCAAATTGCACATTACGTTGTTGTTTTTTGGTCATTTTTAAAAAATTTGCTTTACTTTTTTATTCTTTTGGTAAATATAACCGTTTTAATTTATCTTCTCTAAGATTTTTTCTATTTCGTCCTGCTCAAATCCCAACAAAGCAAGTAATTTTTTTGCTTCTAGGCGAGATATTACTTTTTTTGTCTTAAAATCTTTTTCAAATTTAGAAAAATAAGGTACTGTTTTCTTCCAAAGTGTTTGGCGAGAGATATTTAGGGCTTTTGCTAGTTCTGATTTGCGTAAAAACATTTATTTGGGGTTTAATTAGCCACAAAAATACACAAAATATGAGCAAATGCGTAAAGAAACGTAAATTAACGTCAATACAAAGTAAAGTATCGTAACTAAACATAAAATAAGGTAAAGAAACGTAAAATAGCGTAATAAATGCCGTTATTTGCCTATTTCTGTAAGCAATTTATTTAGCATTTCCATTGAAGACAGTTGTTTTATTTTTGAGATAAGTATTTTCTTTGCTTTGTCCAGTTCACTTACAGAGGCAACTTTTGATTTTTGATTATCAAGATATTTATTTTTAAATTCCTTTAATAATATTTTCTTAGCATTTTTGTCATCTTCTGCATCAGCTAATTTCTGAATAAATCCAGCAGGCACTTTTATTTCTTTGCTAAGAATTTTATTTTTAAGCGTGCTATCTTCACTTGCGAGCATATCCAAACCCAATGCAAATTTCTCATCTCGTTGTATGGTTTTTGCAGACACCTGATGTTGTAAAGCAAGTTTTTCAACGGTTTTTTCAAACGAATTGATTAAGGATTTATCTGTAGTGGACAAATTGTCCACTGCGGACAAATCTGATTTTTCTACCGTAGTGGACAATTTGTCCACCTTCGTAAACTGCTTTAGATTGTTTTTAAAAGCCTCTTTTTTCTTTTCTCTATTATATTGCAACCCTCTCAAATAAGACTTTTGCAAATCTGTCAAATTTCGTTTTCCAAGTTGATTTAAAACCATCCATTCTTTAATAGCATCAATATTTTGAAAGTCTTTTAACTCCACCTTAAAAAATATTTTATTTTCAGCACAAATTTTATAGCGGTTGTGTCCATCAACCAAAATATACTCATTATCCAGTTTTGCTACTACAAGGGTATCTTTGCAACCTTCCGCCAAAATATTAAGGCGCAACTGTTCAAATTCCTCCTCTGTGAGTGGTGGAATAAGATTTTTGAGTTCTGGTAAGATTTTGATGTTGCTTTTTACGTCATCTTGTGTGGCATTCATTTCACTTTTTGCACTACTAAGAATGTCTGAAAGCACACTATCTACAAATAATTGTTTTTTGCTCATAATACTAAAATTTCTTTGGCGAGTTCTAAATAATCTAATGCTCCTGTTGAGTTTCTGTTATAAGAAAATATATCTTTTTTTGATGCAGTGGCTTCTTTGAGTGCCACACTTCTACGTATCACGTTTTCAAAAACTTTCTTTTTGAATGTTTTTTTGAGTTCTACCTCAAATCCTTTGGATAACAGCGTTCTTTCTGTTTGTGCTATCAAATAACCCATAATGCTACAACTCAAATTCAAATCTTTGTTAAGATTATCAATAGTAGAAACAATGGTTGTAAGCCCTTTTATACTCAAAAATTCAGGATTAAGCACTATAATTACACTATCAGATGCTATAAGAGAATTTAGTGTTAGTATTCCCAATGAAGGTGGGCAATCTATAAAGACATAATCATAATTTTTTTTAATATTTGCTAAACCATTTTTTAGCTTAAAATATCCTGCAATACCCATAGCAATAAATTTTGCCTCGCCAGCTGAAAGGTCAAGGCTGGCTGGTACTAAATCCAAGTTAGGGGCAATATTTATAATAGGTAGTGGTTCATCATCACAAAAAGCATCATAAATACTTTTTTGTGGGTTTTCTTCACCTGTAATTATGGTAAGATTTGCTTGTGGGTCAATATCTATCATTAGCACTTTTTGTGTCATTAGTGATAATGCTTTGCTAAGGTTAAATGTTGTGGTAGTTTTACCTACACCGCCTTTATGGTTGAGAATGGCTATTACTTGAGGTATCATATTTTTGATTTTTCATATTTTTTTACAAATCTAATTTTTTTATGAAAGTAAACCTAATCTAAATTAAATTTTTTCTTAAAAACGCTATAAGCGTATGCTGCCTTATTCTTGATTTTGGGGTCTAATAAGGCTATAGTTACTTGATAAAGCACCTGATAAATTTCTTTATCACTTGCTTTATGCATTACTGATTTTGCTTGATAATCACTCATTTTGAGATTTATTAGCCCTTCATATACTTTTGCCCTACCTACCAAATCAACTTCATTAAGAGTATCATTTTTAGAAACATTCGCTACGTTAGAAGCATTTTCTACTAAAAGTTCTTTTTTAGGTGCTTTTTCTTTCTTTACTGGTATGATTACTGGTGTAAACGTAAATTCAATATTTACCACTCTTTTCCCTGATTTGAGTTCTTTGAATTTAAAAGCCATAGGGGTCTTTTCTAAATCTTTTTGTGCTTGCAAGATAATTCGTTTTTTAAAATCATAATGATTAGGATATTGCTCTTTGGATATATTTAACGCAAACCGCAAATCTTCAATACTAATCACACGAAAACCTGTAGAAGAGTATTGTTTTAATAATTCATACACACGTAAGGAATGATTACTTTTTATACCAAAAGCTTCCTCTAAATCAAAAAGTGTAAATTGATTTTTGATGTTTAGTAAATATGGTTTTATTGAAGGGTCAAAGTGCAATATAATTAAAGCTTTCCCTTTGAGATAAATAGCACTACTGATTAGTGCTACCTGTATAATTTGCTTATCATTGTTAATTTCACAAACACAATGCATCAGTTTTTTTGTAGCATTTCTAAATTCAGTGTAAGCAGATGACTTTTGTAGCCCTAACTCTTCAATTAAAGCACCAGCATCTATCACTATATCCTCAAAATCTTTATCATCAGGCTTTACCATAGAAACCATTTTTAGGTAAATTCTACGTTCTAATAGGCTCATTCCATAACGAGCATTTATTAAAAAGTTGGATTGTTTGACCATTTTGTTGTTTTCGGCTTCAATCACAAATTGGGTGGTGGTATCAGATGAATTAGTCATTAGTTTATTGTTTATTTTCAGTAAAACTCTTATAATTAGATAATTTAGGTATTTTTGCCAGCTATTTTGACAAAGGTAATAAAATTTAACGACAAGTAAAACATTTGTCGTTAAATTCTCGGAATTTGTCGTGGAGTTATCCACATTTTCTCGGAATCCGTCCGCTCTTTTCTCGGAATCTGTCGTTTTTACACTATATATGCAATACATAAAAGAATAAAAATCACACGTGTTCTTTCTTTTAAAGTTTGATTTACGAATTTCATACTTTGAAATCCAAAGTGAAGGAAAATTTGATTTTTGGGGAGATTTTCCAGTTCGCTTCAATCCCGAAAACGAAAAACCGAAATTTTTTTGGATTTGGTTTGGGTTTGTTTTCAGTAGCCCGCACTTTGAAAATCAAAGTATCTGATAATCAAGCAGTTACGTTTTATTTTGCTAATGAAA
The DNA here is from genome assembly GCA_025362415.1 of bacterium. GTDB lineage: Bacteria > Bacteroidota > Bacteroidia > Cytophagales > Thermonemataceae > JANYGM01. The sequence goes on along the minus strand of JANYGM010000076.1, from coordinate 816 downwards.
CTGATTTTTGTCTTTTTTCTTTTTGCTGACTTTTATTTTTTTGCAGGGGTATCTTGGTTGTAAACCTATCTTAAAATTGATTTTAAGATACCACTAAGACACGCAAATATGCAAAGCATATATTTTGTGGTTGAATAAATTTTAACGCAATAGTGAGCGTTTTTGAGCGTCATATATTTTTGGACTTCTAAAAAAAGAAAAAATGGTTTGATTTGGCTAATCCAAGATTTACAAATTGCTATTATATGTAGGCTTTAATCCGCTCAAAAGTTTCTTAAAAAATTTTGGTTATAAAACCTATCTCAAACGCTTTAATAACATATTTCACTTGTTTTTAAAAGGATTTAAAACAGGTATTTTGAAAGTTTATATATATGAATTTTTTTAGATGTACTTTATTTCATATTTTTGTCGTATTTTTGCTAATAAATCTTTTTAGGGACAAATATTTTCCGTAGTTGAGATGTATGGTTAAAATTTTGTTTATTGGTACGCCCATTTTGGCAAGTTCCAAGATGCGGATTTTGTCTTTGTCATACATTGTTTTTTGCTTGCAGCCCACTGGTTTTCCGAGTTTTATACCTTTTGCTTTAAGGGCATTTAGTCCTTCTTTCGTTCTAAACGAGATAAAATCCCGTTCTAGCTCCGCCAACATAGAAAAAATAGTAATAAGTATTTTGTTGCTCATATCCAGCACGTTGAGCGGATTTAAATCCATATTCTGCTTTACAAGTATCAGGCGGCACTTTTTCTCTTCCATTAGGCTTTTGATAATTTGCAACTCTTCTTGTATGGAACGCCCAAGCCTTGAGAGTT
>JANYGM010000108.1 GCA_025362415.1 bacterium | reverse complement strand
AAATTGGTACTAAAAACCACCCCCAGCCCCTCCTTAGGAAGGAGGGGAGTTTTGTCCCCCTCCTTTTCAAGGAGGGGTTAGGGGTGGTTTTGATATTTGTTTGTGCTAAACGTTTGATAATCAAGTAATAAAAACTCTAATGTATAAGTGTGTTTTACGCTATCTATTGTAAACATAACCGCAAATTCTCTATTATATTTTATGGTTAAAGTTTCTAATAAAATATCAGTTGGTAGGAAATTTAAACATATTCCATAACTTGGCAAACCTCGCAATTCAAATATTTCTAAAATATTATCTGGTGTAAGCATTTTTATAGATTTTGTTATTTTTAATTTCACTATTTGTATTATCCAAAATATCTTGGATAATAGAATTTTTATATGTTGATTATCAAGTATTTAACAATAAATTGGCACTAAAAACCACCCCCAGCCCCTCCTTAGGAAGGAGGGGAGTAAGATTCCCCTCCTTTTCAAGGAGGGGTTAGGGGTGGTTTTGATATTTATTTGTGCTAAACATTTGATTATCAAGTAATAAAAACTCTAATACAAATAGTGAAAAATAAAATTTAGCTTAAAAAAATCTATTCCTTACAAAAGCTCATAAATCCCTGCAATTCCTTGTCCACCGCCTACACAAGCACTTACCATACCATATTTTTGACCTCTACGGCGCATTTCATTGAAAAGTTGCACAGAAAGTTTTGCCCCAGAACAGCCCAGCGGATGCCCAAGCGCAATAGCTCCACCATTGACATTGATAATAGAAGGGTCAAGGTTTAGCTCTTGAATAACTGCCAAAGATTGTGCTGCAAATGCCTCATTTAGCTCAATTTGATGAATATCAGCCAAAGTAAGTCCTGCTTGTTTGAGTGCTTTTGGAATAGCTGCCACAGGTCCTATACCCATAATACGAGGATTTACGCCTTCTGCTGCATACGCAACCATACGTGCAATAGGCTTTAAACCTAGTTCATTTACCATTTTTTCAGACATTACTAACACAAAAGCTGCTCCGTCTGATGTTTGAGAAGAGTTACCAGCCGTAACGCTACCATTTGCAGCAAAAACAGGTTTTAATTTAGATAAACCTTCAATAGTAGTATCCAAACGAGGTCCTTCATCAACACTCACCACAAAAGATTTTTCTTTCTTTTGTCCATTTTCTACATAAGTTTCTGTAACGCTTATAGGCACAATTTCATCTTTAAATTTGCCTTCTGTGATAGCTTTAATGGCTTTTTGGTGAGAATAAAAAGCAAATTCATCTTGCTTTTCACGAGATATTTTGAAGTCTTGGGCTACTTGCTCTGCCGTTCCGCCCATTCCTAAATAATATTCAGGTGTTTTGTCCGCAATTTTCCAGTTTAAAGCTGTTTTGTAACCCATTGTAGGTACAAGCGACATAGATTCCGTTCCGCCTGCAATAATACAATCAGCCATTCCTGCGCTAATACGAGCGCACGCTGTTGCTATTGTTTCAATGCCCGAGCCACAATAACGGTTCATAATAAGTCCAGGTACATTCATTGGCAAAGAAAGCAACGAAATCATACGTCCCATTTGCATACCTTGTTCTGCTTCAGGAACGGCATTTCCTACAATAAGGTCATCTATGCGTGTTGGGTCAAGGTTGGGTACAGCTGCAAGCAAGTGTTTAATTACGTCTGCTGCCAAATCATCTGGGCGAGTAAAGCGGAAACCGCCTTTTTTAGATTTTCCTACCGCACTGCGGTAGCCTGCTACAATGTATGCGTTCATTTTGATATGGAATATTTAATGTGTAATATTTGATATGTGATGTATTTTTTTACAACACAATTATTTTCCAAATTTAGAAATTTTTTTGATTGGATTTGATAAAATTAAGTAAATCTTCTAAAAAAATCAACTATTTTTATTATAAAATTCATCATAAACAGCTTTTCCTAGCAAAAACCAGCCAAGAAGTAAGAAAATGCCACCCACAGGCGCAATTGCGCCTAGCAAGCCTACACCTGTAAGTGCTAGTGTATAAAGTGTACTACAAAAAAATAAAAGACCATAAAATATAGCGCAAGAGGCATAGGAAAGCCATTTTGTCTTAATATTAAACTGCAAAATGCCAATCAAAAGCAACAAAAAACTATGATAAAAATGATATTTTGAGGCAGTTTCAAAAACTTCTGGTTTTCCTATCAAAAGTAAGTGCGCTTTCAAAGCGTGTGCGCCAAAAGCACCAATAGCCACCGCCAAAAAACCAGAAATTGACGCTATTAGTAGCGTTTTTTTCTGTGAGAAGAGCATTTTTTCAAACGGTGTTTTTACGAGATTTTCATTCATTTATTTCTCTTAAGTAATTGTTTGATTATCAAAGTTTTGTATTCATTCAAAATTCCTAATTAAAAATTCCTAATTCCTTAATGTTTTTTCTTAAATTTGAATGTGTCATCATCATCATTTCTTTTACGAGGGACGTTTTTGATGACTTTTCTAGCAGTAGAAGCCTTGTAAACATCTTTTCCAGAAGATTTTATTTCTACTTTTGGGTCAGATTTGCTCACTTCAAGTTCTCTACCTTCCAAATCAGAGCCATTAAGTGCTTTGATTGCAGCAAGTGCTTGCTCATCATTGGGCATTGTTACGAAACCAAAACCTTTATTTTGCCTCGTAATCTTATGAATAATAATTTTTACAGATTCAACTTCTCCATAAGTCTCAAATAATTCTTTGAGCTGATTTTCTTTTAGTTTGAAAGGCAAACTACCTACATATATATCCATTTTTTTTGAAGTGTGAAGTGTGAAGTGTATTTAATTTCTAATTCCTAATTTATTCCCATATAGAGTATTTTTGTATATAAAATCTTCTTAAAATAAAGCCAATCCAAGCCACAACAGCAAAAACAATTAGCAATAAATAAGGCAAAAGATTTATTCCAGAAATGCCTGCAAGGTCGTTTATTTTGTATATTTTGAACAAAATCAAACAAATAAGTGCATTAAAAACTGCCATTAAACTATACGCCCAACTTTGTATTACATAAAAAAAAGCTAAACGGCTTTCTTCATTTTCTAACCAAAAATCTCTTTTTGGCATCTTAAACTTTTGTACTGGAATTGCATTAAAATATTTTACAAATATGGTCAAAAACAAATTCATAAGTATTACAAAAGCTGCCATAGCATAAAAAAAGTGTGATTTATCCATTTTCCCAATGGCATCAATACCAAAAGCAACATCTTCTGGCACAGAATTATATACGCCTAGCACAAAAACGACAAAAACCAATATTGAAAAATTTTTCAAAAAAGTTATCATTAAATCCATAAAATATCCCTAAAAAATTTGTTTATTATTACTTTGATGCAAATATAACTGTTTTTTTGAAATTCTGTTTAACTTTTCCACCATTTATGCTTAGAGAATATACAAAAGTATCATTGAAATCATCTAATTAAAATAATTAAAATAAATATTGTTTTTTTCATTTTTGTATTTCATTCATAATTCATAATTCACAATTTACAATTCAATTGTTTGTTCTCTATCTGGTCCAACAGAAATAAGTTTGATAGGGGTTTGCAAATTTTTCTCCAAAAAATCAATATAATCTGCAAATTCTGTGGGAATTTCGTTGATGTTTTTGAGGGCTGTAAGTGGCGTATTCCAACCTTTGAAAGTTTTATAAATTGGAATAATAGTTTGATTTTGAAGGCTATGAGGCATTTTTTCTGTCATTGTACCATCTTCTAGCTGATAATGTGTACAAACTTTTATTTCTTCAAAATCATCAAGAACATCTGCTTTCATCATAAAAAGTTGCGTTACCCCATTAAGCATAATAGCGTATTTTAGGGCAGGCAAATCCAACCAACCGCAACGCCTTTGCCTACCTGTTGTTGCGCCCACTTCTCTACCAATAGTACGTATTTTCTCACCTGTGGCATCTTCTAATTCTGTCGGAAATGCTCCTGCACCTACACGAGTACAATATGCCTTAAAAATTCCAAAAACATCTTTAATTTTGTTGGGCGCAATTCCTAAACCTGTACAAGCACCCGCAGCAGTCGTGCTAGAACTTGTAACAAACGGATACGAGCCAAAATCAATATCTAATAAAGTGCCTTGTGCGCCTTCTGCAAGAATATTTTTGCCTTCTTTGAGAGCATCATTAAGCATATACTCACTATCTACCAAATTAAAAGTTTTCAAAAATGCAATAGCTTGCCAAAATTCTGCTTCTAATGCTACCAAATCATAGTTTTTAGTGTAATCATAAGCTAAAAAACTTATCATTGAAAGGTGTTTTTGTTTAAGATTTTCGTACTTTTCAGAAAAATCTTTTGCCAAAATATCTGCCACACGCAAACCATTGCGGGCTATTTTGTCTGTATAAGTTGGGGAAATCCCTTTGAGTGTTGAGCCAATTTTATCTTTTCCTTTTGCATTTTCTTGTGCAGCATCTAAAAGGCGGTGCGTAGGCAAAATAAGTTGTGCTTTTTTGGATATAAATAAATTTTGAGAGAAATTAATATTATATTTTTGGAGATTTTCAATTTCTTTTTTGAAAATAATAGCATCTAAAACCACACCATTTCCTATGATATTCTGCACATCATTTCTGAAAATCCCAGAAGGAATTTGATGTAAAACGTGTTTATTTCCTTCAAATTCTAGTGTATGCCCAGCATTAGGTCCACCTTGAAAACGTGCAACTACTTGATAATGAGAGGCTAAAAAATCAACAACTTTACCTTTTCCCTCATCTCCCCACTGCAAGCCTAATAAAACATCAATATTTTTCATAAGTAATTGTAAATTGTAAATTGTAAATTGTGAATTGTGAATTGTGAATTGTGAATTGTGAATTGTGAAGTCGGGTGTTTCCACCCGACTTCAATAACGGACAAACAATAACATCTAAAAGCACATTTGTTGTCAGGTGGAAACACCTGACAACACAAAAATTAAAAAATCAGTATTCTTTCTCAAATTAAAAGAAAAAATACTGATAAAATTATTTTAAACGTACTTTAAATTTCGTACTTTGTACTTCAAACCTCGTACCTACCCAAGAGCTTCGGCACCACCCACAATTTCCAAAATTTCTTTTGTAATTGCTGCCTGACGACTGCGGTTGTAGGTTAATTTTAGTTGTTTTAAGAGTTCTCCAGCATTTTCTGTAGCTTTATCCATTGCGCTCATACGTGCGCCTTGTTCTGATGCGTTTGACTCCAAAACTGCTTTAAACATACGAATTTTGAGAGATTTTGGCAAAAGTTCCAACATTATTTCTTCTGGTGAAGGCTCAAGCACATAATCAATAGCTACCGTTGCGGCTGCATCATCTTTTTTAGCAAGTTTTTCAGTTGCTTTAGCTTTTGCATCTATTTTTGGCGCATTTTTATCTTCAATAATTGGCAAAAGTTGGTCTTTGCAAAGAATTTGTGTTGCTACGTTCTTAAATTCGTTGTAAACGAGTTCTACTTTGTCGTATTGTTTTTCTGCAAAAGCGTTCATAACAAACTCTGCCGCTTCTTTTACTGCACCAAAACTTAAACGAGTAAAAATAGTAGAAAATTCTTGCCCAACCATTGGAAACTTACGTTTTTGGAAATATTCCAAGCCTTTTTTACCAATAGCTAGCAAATGAACATTGCCTTTGGCGTGTTGTGGGGCATATTCGTTAGCAACAAGATTAAGGATATATTTTGTTACAGATGAGTTAAAACCGCCACAAAGTCCTCTGTCAGAAGTAGTTATGACAAGTAGGATTTTCTCTGGGTTACGTTTTTCTAAGTAAGGACTTGTAACTTCTCCTGCGTTTTCAGAGAGATTGCCCAAAATATCATTCAAAGACTTGGCATAAGGGCGCATTTGCGTAATGGCATCTTGCGCTCTGCGTAGTTTGGCAGCCGCAACCATTTTCATTGCTTTGGTGATTTGTTGCGTAGAAGCCACAGAGGTTATTCTATTGCGTATTTCTTTTAATGAAGCCATAAAATTGAGTTGTGAGTTGTGAATGATGAGTTGTGAATGAATACAAAATTGTTGTTTCCAACTCACTTATCTTCAAAATGTCGTTAAAATATTGTTTAGATATTTATTTTGTCGCAAATGTAGTAATTTTTTCATAAAAAAACAGACAAAATAAAAATATATTTTGCCTGTTTCTATCAAGAATGTAATGGGATTGTATTTTCTGTAATGGGTGATTGATAATTCGTATTGGAACGGTTATTTTTCACAAAAATATTCTGCCCATATTCATACATAGGAACACGTATTATTTTGTGCGCATCTACCAAATCAAGCATACCATAACCCTTATTTGCATAAGCACCAAGCCCAAAATTAAGGACAAACTCTTGTACTTCTGCATCAGCAAAAAGTGTAAAAGGAAGCGTATAACCACGAATTTCGTAGTTTAAGTTATCTTCATAGACGTTATAAATACGTGCAAATTTTTTATCATTTGCTTTTATTTTGTTAAGATAATCAATGTCTGGCGCAAACTGAAAATTAAAAAAACTAGCAATTTTTTCAGCCGTATATAAGCCTGATTTTTCCATACGTTGCATAGTGCTTTCATACAAAAAATCTGAAAAAGCATCTTCCGTTGGTGCAATAAATCTTTTAGAAAAACTATCTTCTAACTTGCTCGCAAACAACACAATAGGAGAAATACATAAATATTTTGTGGCAGTTTCCATTAGTGGAAATTCCTCTTTTTCTACAGATTCTGGCACGAGTTCCAGCTCTCCAATTTGCACAGAAGGCATTTTGAAAATTTCATCTAATAGAAATTGTATAAAAATATCATTATAAGAAGAAAAAACAATGGTAATTCTAGAAGAGTAAAAGTGTAAACCCTTCTTACTGATGCGTGTTTGCCCTTTTAGCCCAGAAAAGTTATAATCAAGATTTTCTTCAAAATTATTTTTCTCTTTCTTTAAAATATTCAAAACTAACTCATCAACCAAATATTGATGATGAAACGGCACCATTGCACCCTTATTTATCAAAGAAAAAATTATTCGTACTCGCATTTAGATAAGAAAAGTTAAAAAAGTTAAAAACAGTTGAAAAAATATGTATCTTAAATATGTATCTTACAACACATCTTTTCTAACTAAAAGTTTGTTTGTTTGTTTGAAAAATAAAATAAAAAAGAATTCTATTAAGCAGTTTATTTTATTACATATAATATTGATTATCAATGATTTATTATAATGAAATTCCAATAAAAAAGTTATTTTATTTTTAGGAAAAAATAAAACATTTCACAAAAATTTGTTATAATCACTAAAATTTCGTTTTTTTAGCATTTATTAAAAATGCTTATCTTAAAAATAACTTTACAATAACTAAATTCATAATTACATTGAATATTTCTGACCTTTTTAGAAGAAAATCTATTGCGCAAATTCAAAAAGACGTAACAGATGGCACAGGCGACCACGCACAAAGCCTAGAAAAAAACCTCCAATTTAGAGATTTGCTAGCAATGGGCATAGCTGCTGTTGTGGGCGCAGGGATTTTTGGCACAATTGGCGAGGCAAGCTATAATGGAGGTCCTGCCGTTGTTTTTTTATTTATTTTTACGGCTTTTGCCTGCATTTTTTCAGCTTTTTGTTATGCAGAGTTTGCCTCTACCATTCCTGTAAGCGGAAGTGCTTATACGTATGCCTACACGACTTTTGGTGAACTTGTGGCTTGGATTATTGGCTGGGCATTGGTGATGGAATATGCCATTGGCAACATAGCCATAGCCATTTCTTGGTCTGATTATGTTACAGGATTCTTGCGTGGTATGGACATACATCTACCTGCAAATCTCACAATGGACTATATCACAGCATCAGAAGGCTATGCAGAAGTTCAAAAAATCCTTTCAGAAGGCAAAACTATCAAGGATTTATCAGCAAGACAACAAGAATTTTACCTTGCGTGGACAAACGCCACAGAGGTTTTTGGAACTAAAATCATTGTTGATATTCCTGCTTTCATTATTGTTGTTTTGATTACAATGCTTGTTTATGTAGGTATCAAAGAATCTAAAAATGTTAGTAACTTTTTGGTTATCTTGAAGTTAGCAGTTATTTTACTTTTTATTGTAGTAGGCGTTTTTTATGTAAATCCTGCTAATTGGAGTCCGTTTGCGCCCAATGGCATAAAAGGCGTTTTGAGTGGTGTAGGTGCGGTTTTCTTTGCTTATATTGGTTTTGATGCTATTTCTACAACTGCGGAAGAGTGCAAAAATCCGCAAAAAGATTTACCAAAAGCTATGATGTGGGTGGTTATTTTATGTACTATTTTGTATGTAGCTATTGCGCTGGTGCTTACAGGAATGGTTTCTTACAAAATGCTTGCTGTTGGTGACCCTTTGGCATTTGTTTTTGAGCAAGTGAATGTTAATAAAGAGCCTTTTTTGAATATTGTAGGCGGAATTATTGCTGTAAGTGTGATTTTTGCTATGACAAGCGTGATTTTGGTCTTTCAATTAGGGCAACCACGCATTTGGATGGCTATGAGCCGTGACGGACTTTTACCTAAAATATTTGCAAAAATTCACCCAAAATACCTTACCCCTTCATTTTCTACTATCGTAACAGGTGTTTTGGTGGCAGTTCCTAGTCTTTTTCTTAATCTAAAACAAGTTACAGAACTTACAAGTATTGGTACTTTATTTGCCTTTGCAGTGGTTTGTGGCGGTGTTTTACTGATGAACCAAAATAAAAATCATACGGCAGGACGTTTTAGAGTGCCTTATTATAATGGTGCTTATTTCGTGCCTGCTATTTTGGTGGCTGTTGTAGGAATTTTTATGGTGGCTGATAGCGAAAGTTTAGGTAATTTCTTTGCTTATAATCCTACGAATGAAGACAAAAATTTCTTTCAAATTATTCTTACAGAAGCAAAAAATAAAACTTTTTGGGATATTCGTTTCTTAATGTTTACAACTGTTTTACTAATAATGTTGTATCTTTCTATCAAAAAGCAACTTTCTGCTATTCCTGTCGTGGGTCTTTTGGTAAATGTTTATTTGATGTCTGAAATCAAACAAGAAAACTGGAAATGGTTTTTGGGTGCAATGGCATTTGGCTTAGTGATTTATTTCTTATATGGATTTAAAAAGAGTAAACTAAACAAATTGTGAATTAGGAATTGTACGTTGTTGCAAGGGTTAGACCGCTGGAATAGCATTTTTTATTCCATAAAAATAAATATCCATAATTAAAAACCTTATTTAACGGAAATTGAAGTACATTGTAAAATAATCATATAAAAAATGTGTTTTTATGTTCTTGTAAAAAGCCTATTTCAAGTACGCTGACCGTTGCACCAAAGTCATTCCTAATTTCTAATTCCTTCATTTATGCCTCTGATTTGCTTTTGTTTGATGATATAACGTACTTTTGCCAAATCTTTCAAATAAACAAGGTTTTTATCAAGATTTTCATCAATAATCTGCCCATAAATAGCTTTATCAATACTAGAAAGGCTTTCTAATAAATTTGGTTCGTTGATGATTTGCGTAATTTCTTTGGAAGTGTAGCTCGTAAATGGTTTATTTTCCATATTATCTAGGTATTTTTTCCAAATACTTAACGCATTTTCAATGTCTTTTACTCGCTTATTCACCCTAATACGTGCCATATCCTTATTAAAACTATCTTTGAAATTATCATAACGCCGCTTTTGCTGAAATAACTTAAACTGCATCTTAAACCATTTCCCAGAAAAACGCCACACAATCCATAAAAACAACAAAATAGCCAAAAACCCACCCACAAAATACGGATAATTTACTTGTTGTCTAAGCGGCAAATGTTGCAAATTGCTTTTCAACTGCTTTTCTAAGCTATTTTCAGGATTTTTTCCTGCGTTTTCAAGTGTGGGAGCTACTTTGAGGAGTGTAATAGTGTCATTTTCAGCATTTACTTTGATAGAATCCCCTTCAAAGTAGTAAAAAATAGGTAAATCTAATATTTGTTTCTCTCGTAAATCAAAAGTATTCAACTCATAAATCACACTATCAAGGCTCAAATTAGTCTTTTTGTCTGTTTTGGTAGTGAAAATTCGTTTTTGTTTTAGCTCAAAAGGAGAAAAATTATAATTAGTGTCAGGGAAAAGCACCTGCAAATCTTTGGGATAACGAAAAGTCAAAATATAAGTAATATTTTCTCCTATTTTTGCCTGTTTTTTTAGGAAAATTCCTTTTGGTTGATAATGGTTTGTGTCCAAAATACTATCTTTTTGTGCAAAAACAGCAGTATTTATGAGAAATAAACAAACAAATAACAAACCACCCCTAACCCCTCCTTTCAAGGAGAGGGACTTAGCTCCCCTCCTTCCTAAGGAGGGGTTGGGGGTGGTTAAAATATCTTCTTTCATTTTCCTTTTGTCCTCCGCACCCTAAAAAGTTTAATAAGTTGCGCCACAAAATCATCTTCTGTGTTGATAGCAACGTAATTTGCCTTAAGTTTTTTAGAGATTTCTTCTATATTATTCTTAGTCGTTTCAAATTTCTCTGCAAGTTCCTCCCTCAAAGTAGGAGAAGACGTGTTTAACCATACAGTTTTGCCACTTTCATTGTCAAAAACAGGGATAATACCCAAAGAAGGCATATTAACCTCTTGCGTGTCGTAAACGTGAACTATCACAAGGTCGTGTTTTTGCGCTAATGTCTGGAGATTTTTGAGGTAATTTTCATCAATAAAATCAGAAACCAAAATAATAACACTCTTTCTTTTAAGCATTTTGAGGCTAAACGCCAACATTTGCTCCAGATTAGTCTGTTTAGATACTGGTTCTAAGTTAAAAAGATTTAAAATTGCCTCATAACCATAACGTAAGCCCTTTTTTGGCTTAATATACTTCTCTTTTTGGTCAGAAAAACAGATAAGACCAATATAACTATCCTCTTTTACGGCAGACAGCATCAAAACCCCACAAATTTCCTTAGCTAATTGTAATTTTGTGTAGTTATTTTTGCCTATTTCTAGTGATGCGCTTACATCAAGCAAGAAAAAAACCGTTTGTTCTTTCTCTTCTTTAAACTCTTTTACATAAGTTCTCTCACCTTTTGCCGACACATTCCAATCTATTCTGCGCACATCATCACCATAAACGTAATCTCTCACGTCAGAAAACTCCAAACCTGCACCCTTAAACACAGAATGGAAGTTGCCTTTCATTTGTGTATTGATGGCTTTACGGATTTTTATCTCGTACTTGCGTAATTTGGAAAGAATCTCTTGCATTAAATCTTTAATGGTAAATTGTAAGTGGTGAATTGTGAATTAAGTACAAAAAAATAACCAAAAATTGTAAATATTTAAGAATGATTTATAAATTAAAATACATTCTACAATGTATTTTAATTTACAATTCACAATTCACAATTTAAAATTCCTTTACTCTCGCATTTTTTTGAGTTGCGCCTTGATAAAATTCTTCAAACGCTCCTTAATAGTCGTCCCAACCTTCTTAATCATACTTTCTTCTGGGCGTGCCTTGAAAATTGTGTCGTGATAAGCCACAGAATTATCCCTAATTTCTGTATAAAAATAGGTATAAATAGACTTTCTAGTCATATTTTCTGGAAGATTGAGCTTTTTAGAATAGCCGTGATAAGAAATTTCATTAGTTTCAAAGACACAACAACGGTTAAACAAAGGCGCAACCGACTTTTCTAGCTTAGTCATATCAGCGTTCCACATTTCAAGGTCGCCGTTGTACTCTGGAAGCCAATTTTTGTTCAAATAAATCAGCAAATTGAGCCTGCGGTGTACGTTTTTCTCTGCGTGAATATTAAAATCAATATGAATATCTAAAAAACTACCGTTTCCGCCTTGATGCAAGCCTGTTCCAAGATTGTCATCTGTGACAAAAACCCCCTCAATGCCCGTAAGAGTAGCTATTAGCTTAGCAAATTTGTCTGACATCAACAAATTACGCAAGTCTGTGAACGCCAAATGAAAATCATTGAAGTTTGCACCCTCTGATTTCTTTTCATTAAGTCCTTTATAATGCTTTCCAAGCTGTTCTACCGTAGGAAAATTGTCGTGAAGGAGGTTAGCAAAATCTTCATTTAGAAAATTATCAATCACAAAATGCTTATAAGGCTTGCCAGTGGCAAATTCTGCTTTCGTTTTTTCTATAAAAGCAGCATCAAATATGATAGGATTAAAATCTTTTGTCATTTTAGGTTTTTTTATTGATTTATTAGCGCAAATATACAAGATAAAAAACTATTTTTTTAGAAAAAAACTAAAAAATAATATCAAAAAAACATTGTTTTATTGATTTTTTTGTAGATATTTGTTTTAATTTAATCCATTATTCACTCTTTTAACTACCAAAAAACTATGGCAAGTGAAAACCAAATCAATATCCAAATCTCAAAAGAGGATTTGAAAACTGTCTTAGAGTATTCTAAGGGCATTGACGACATTATGAAAAAGTACATTATTGCACTTTCTCCTGATGAAAGACAAAGAAAAGCAAAAATGGGAGAAAAAAGTGTCAATTTTGTGGAAAAAGTCACAGAATATGCCATTTCTAACCCAGAACTTGTGCCTTCTTATATGAAAGTTGAAGATTTAATCATAGACTTTAAGGCGGTAAGTGACCTGACTTCTATTTTTCGTCCAACGGAGCAGCTTGCAAGTGGACTAAATGACACTATGCTCTTGTGTGGAAGTGAAGCATACACCAATGCGCTTGTTTTTTACAACTACACCAAGCAAGCTGCTAAGGACAATGTACCAGGAGCTAAGATTATTTATGAAGACCTTAAAAAAAGGTTTGAAAAATTACCAAAAAAGAAAGCATAAAAACAAAAACTTTGAGGTAAAAACTCAAAGTTTTTTAGTTTTAACTCAAAATTTCTCACTATTAACTCAAAATTTCTCGCTATTAACTCAAAATTTCCCACTATTAACTCAAAATTCCTCACTATTAACTCAAAACACCTCACTATTAACTCAAAATTTTCCACTATTAACTCAAAATTCCCCACTATTAACTCAAAATTTTCCACTATTAACTCAAAATTTTCCACTATTAACTCAAAATCACCTATATGAAAACCCTATCTTTTATTTTTTTACTCCAAATTTTGACTTTTACAGTCGGATTAGCGCAAAAAAATACGCAAAAAAATGCTAATCAAATGCTTGCAAGCATCAAAAAACAAGAAACTTCTAACGAAGTTAATCCACATTTGAGTTCTGTACAGTTTATTCAGAACAAAAATCAATGGGACGAAAGTGTTTTGTTTCGTGCTTCTATTCCTAGTGGCTTTATGTTTCTCAAAAAGAATGAAATTCAATACTCTTTTTATGATAGTCGCTACTTTGCAGACCACGCAACCAAAAAATCTCCCCAAACTTTAAAATTAATGCAAGAAGGTTTGACTTGCCATAGTTTTACAGTTACTTTTGAGGGCGCAAATCCCACTATAAATACAGAAACATCAGAAGAATTACCAGAAAAATACAATTATTTTATAGGAAATCAGCCTGAAAAATGGGCAAATAGTGTTTCTTCTTATCAAAAAGTAGCTTATAAAGACATTTATAAAGGTACAGACCTTATTATTTATGAAAAAAATGCGCTTCTTAAATATGAATTTGCCTTAAAAGCAGGTGAAAATCCTAAAAATATAAGAATGAATTACAAACACGCTAGTAATGTACATATAAATGCCCAAAATGAACTCGTTATTACGACTAAATTAGGCACTATGACAGAAAAACAACCGTATTGTTACCAAATTATAAACGGAATTACCACTTTTGTACCCTCTCGTTTTAGATTAAAAAATAATATTGTAACCTTTGACCTCTATGAAGGCTATAATAAAGCGTATCCTTTGACTATTGACCCGTCTTTAGTCTTCTCTTCTTATTCTGGTTCTGTTGCTGATAACTGGGGAAACACTGCAACATTTGATAATGATGGTAATTTGTATGCTGGAGGGACTGTTTTTGGGTCTAATTTCCCTGTTACAGTCGGAGTTTTTCAAAATACACCTCGTGGAGCAAATGTTTCTTCTCCTTCAGGTAACAATTCACTCTCTACAGACGTTGGAATTATCAAATATAACGGTACAACAGGCGCAAGGTTATATATTTCTTTCTTTGGAGGGAATAGAACAGAGCTTCCTAATAGCTTTGTAGTGGATAAAGACAACAATTTACTCATTTTAGGGGCTACAAGTTCGTCTAATTTGCCTACAACTGTTGGTGCTTTGGATAATTCTTTTGCAGGAGGGACTAATACTAACTTCTTTGATAATCAATCAGTAGATGGAATGGATTTTACAGCAGGCGCAGACTTATTTATAGTCAAAATAAACCCTTTGGGAACGGCTATTTTGGCTTGTACTTATCTTGGAGGGAGTGGCGTAGAGGGAATAAACACTAATGCTTCTGCTTTTATAATGAATTATGGAGATGAATTTAGAGGAGATATTATAACAGATGCTTCTGGAGATGTATTTGTAGGAAGTTTGACGACTTCAACGAGTATAATAGGCATTACTGGCACTCTTTCAGGAGAATATGACGGTCTTTTAGTCAAAATAAATAGTAATTTAACTGCTATTGTGTGGGGAAAATACGTATCAGGCAATGGTTTTGATGGCGTTTACTCTGTAAAGCTTAATTCTTTGGGTGAAATATGCGTAGCAGGCGCAACTACAAGTACAAATTTGCCTACAACAGCAGGAGTTATCAAACCAATACGCAATAATTCTGATTCTGATGATGGATTTATAGCTAAATATAGTCCAGCAGGAGTTTTTTTAGTCGGAACTTATGTTGGAACAACGCAAGCAGACCAAGTTTTTTTCATTGATATAGATACCCAAGACAATATTATAGCTTGTGGACAGACTTTTGGAGCTTATCCAGTCACTGCAGGGCTTTATACAAATGCTAATGGAGGTATTTTTATCCAAAAAGTGAGTACAAATCTCACAATAGATACTAATTCTTTCGCTACGACAATAGGTTCACCCAATTCTAACCCTAGTAATGTCCGCCCTAATATAGTTCCAACGGCTTTTTTGGTTAATCAATGCAATAACATCTACATTGCAGGCTGGGGAGGGATTACGAATAGTGAAAAAGATAATTATCAACCTTCTCCATCACGACCAAACTCTGGACAACGTACTTTTGGACTGCCTGTTACGTCTGATGCACGCCAAACAACGACTTCTGGACACAATTTTTACTTTATGGTACTTGCTCCGAGAGCTGCATCACTGCTTTATGCGAGTTTTTTTGGTAGTGGGACGACTACCGTAAGCGACCACGTAGATGGCGGAACGTGTCGTTTCTCTAAAGAAGGAGCAGTTTATCATTCTGTGTGTTCTTGTAAAGAAAGAAGTGGCGGAAGTTTGCCTATAAATACTGTAAATTTTCCTGTAACAACTGCTATTACGCATAATGCAGGAAATTGTAACAATGCAGCTTTCAAATTTGAGTTTGGATTAAAGATAAGTTTGGATATTTTAGATGGAACGGTGAGTGTTTTGACTACTCGCAAGGTTTGTTCAGACGTTGTTACGCTCAAATCACTCACCACAGGGGCTGATAATACCAAATGGGAAGTATTTAAGGCGGGCGTTTTGGTTGGAACATTCCTGCAGCAGCCCACTGTACTGTTTCCTTTGCAAGGAGAAGGGAATTATATGGTTCGTTTGACTGTAAGTAGTCAAGCATCTTGTATTCAAAACGCTGTTCAGGAGGAAACTTTCGCTGTTTTTCTCCCTGTTTTTAGTGCAAAAGCGGACAGGTTGAGTGTTTGTCTTAATGATAACCTTGTAAATCTTCAAGCAACGGCTTCAAGTACCTCTGGTGCTACTACTTATCTTTGGGAAGGAGATATAAGTACGTTTGTTAATCCTTCTGACGTGAATATTGCTAATCCGCAAGTCCGCCCAACAAAAGATACAACATACACAGTAACTATAAAAGATGGAAATTGCCTTAAAAAGATACCAATTAGAATAAAAGTAAGCCCTGCGGTGGTTTTAGATATAGAACTTTTGGTTGCAAGAGAGTGTGATTTGACAACATCAGTAACTTTTACAAACAAAACAACTGGAATAGACACTATGACTTGGAATATGGGTAATGGAACAGTCGTAACAGGGCTTAATCCGCCGCCTTATTTCTATGGAAATACCGCAGGAGTATATACAATTACTATAACAGGAACAAATACTACTACAAATTGTAGTCAAACTATCACTAGAACGGTTACTGTGGGTACTTCTACGGAGTTTGTGGCAAATGTTATTACTCCTGATGAGAAAGGAAAGAATGAAAAGTTTGTTTTGCCAGATGGTTTAGGCAAATATAAGTTAGAAATGTTCAACCGTTGGGGCAAAAAACTCTATCAGAATGATGATTATAAGGGAGAATGGGGTTCTGGACTAGATGCAGGCACTTATTATTACCTTATTACGTCTCCTTCTGGGGTAGAATGCAAAGGATTTATACAAGTTTTGAGATAAAAGGAGGCAGCCCCCTAACC
>JANYGM010000103.1 GCA_025362415.1 bacterium | reverse complement strand
GAATTTTTAGAAGTGTTTGGAAATGAGTTTAACACTTTCTTTTTAGAAGATTGGGCGTTTGCCAAAGACTTTGGATACCAAAAAATTACAACACATTTTAATATCTCAACATTAAAAGGTTTTGGTATTGAAAACTTAGATGCAGGTATAGCTGCTGCAGGTGCGGTTTTACAGTATCTTTCTGACACAGAACACAACCAAATCAGTCATATAGCTACACTTGGGCGACTTGAAGAGGATAAATATGTGTGGTTAGACAGATTTACCATAAGAAACCTTGAACTTTTGCAGCCACAACAAGAGAACGGCGTGCCGCTTATTCGTATTATGGACGTGTGCCAAACAAGTATGGGCGGAAGACTTCTAAGAAAGTGGGTTGTTTTACCATTGAAGGAGAAAGAAAAAATAGAAGAACGCCTTTCTATTGTGGAAGATATGATGACGAATAAAGATTTTTCTAGTCAATTATTAGATATTTTGAGCGAAATAGGTGATTTGGAAAGGTTAGTTTCCAAAGTGGCAGCCTGCAGGATAAATCCTCGTGAAACATCAACACTAAAACGCACACTTATAAATGTAGCCAAAATACAACATACATTTAACCAGTATTTTGGAGAAAATTCTGACAATTTTAAAGCACAAAACAAACTCCCCTCCTTAGAAGGAGGAGTTGAGGGTGGTTTTAACATACTCCCCTCCTTAGAAGGAGGAGTTGGGAGTGGTTTTACTAACAGTTATTTACAAAAAATCTTCAATAATTTTAAAGATTGCAAAGAACTTGTTTTTGAAATTGACAAAGTTTTAAAAGATGATGCCCCCGTTTTGAGTAATCAGGGGCGTATGATAAAAGAAGGCAACGACCAAGAACTTGACGACTTGCATAATCTTCTAAATACTTCCAAAGAATATTTAGAAACTGTGCTTGAACGAGAGATAGCCAACACAGGAATAAACTCGCTCAAAATCCAATACAACAGGGTTCACGGCTACTACATAGAAGTTTCTAATGCTAATAAAAATAAAGTCCCTGCCGACTGGATACGCCGCCAAACCCTCACAGGTGCGGAGCGTTACATCACAGAAGAGCTAAAAATTTATGAGGAAAAGATACTCACTGCAGAAGACCAGATAAATGTTATAGAACAACGTCTGTATAATGTTTTGGTGGAAAGGTGCGCACAATTTGTTGCGCCTATCCAACACAATGCACGTCTGATTGCGACAATAGATTGTCTGCTTTGTTTTGCGCAAATTGCCCTCAAAAACTCCTATGTTCGCCCTGTTATCTTAGAAAATGACATTATCAATATTAAAGATGGCAGACACCCAGTTATAGAGCGTCAATTACCAATAGGCGAGCCTTATATTCCTAATGATACCTACCTTGACAATGCTACACAACAGATAATTATTGTTACAGGTCCTAATATGGCTGGAAAATCTGCCCTGTTACGACAAGTTGCCTTAATTACTTTGATGGCGCAAATGGGTAGTTTTGTGCCAGCCACTTATGCAGAAATAGGACTTGTAGATAAAGTTTTTACTCGTGTGGGCGCATCTGATAATCTTTCCAAAGGGGAAAGTACATTTATGGTTGAAATGATGGAAACCGCTAGTATTATGAATAATATTAGTGCAAAAAGCCTTATTTTGATGGACGAAATAGGTAGAGGGACAAGCACTTATGACGGTATTTCTATTGCGTGGAGCATTTTGGAGTATTTACATAATCATTCTTACGCCAAAGCTAAGACACTCTTTGCCACACATTACCACGAGCTAAACGAACTTACACACGACTTTGAACGCATCAAAAATTTTAATGTTTCTGTGAAAGATGTTGATAATAAAATAGTTTTTATGCGCAAATTAAAGGCTGGAGGGAGCGAACATAGTTTTGGTATTCACGTAGCACAAATGGCAGGTATGCCCAAAGAGATTGTAGCTCGTGCCAATGAGATATTAGCCAACCTTGAAAGCTCAAAATCTCACGAAGAACATACAGAAAAGCTCAAAAATATGCCAAAAAATGAAGAAAAACTCTTTCAAATGAAAATGTTTGATGCGTATAATCCTAACTTTGAGAAATTAAAAGAAATATTGCAAAGTATTGACCTTAATATCACAACACCTATTGAGGCTATGATGAAGTTAAGCGAGATGAAAAAAGTGTTGGACAAGTAAATATATTTTTTTAGTGTATATATTTTTATGCATATTGCTAATAAAATAAAATATAATGGGTATAAAATAAAATATAACGGGTATAAAATAAAATATAACGGGTATAAAATAAAATATAACGGGTATAAAATAAAATATAACAGGTATAAAATAAAATATAACGGGTATAAAATAAAATATAACGGGTATAAAATAAAATATAACGGGTATAAATTTTTATTTCCTTTAAAGATAGTACGTTTATTTATTGTAAAATAGTTTAATATTAACCTTAATTTTTTATTTATTATGGCAAAAACCACAAAAGGTCGCATTGCAATTCCTCAAAACATAGAGGAAAACCTTCAACTTGCAAGCAAAGTGTACGAAAAGCACCAAAAAGATGGTGCTAGTTCCCTGTTAAACAATCTTGATGATATGGATTGGAATGCAACTGGTCCTAATGTTTCTTTATGTTTGCAAAAACATCTAGAAGCAGAAGAACTTAAACGCAAAATGGAGGAAGCATACCGCACAAGGGACTTATACCTTCCACAAATCAATGAATTATTACGTGCAAGTAAGGGACTTCTAAAAGGAGTATTCAGTAAAAATCCTAAAAAGCTAGGAGAATGGGGATTTAGTGTAGATGATTCTCCAAAAGTTAAGAAAGATAAGTAATTTTCTTTTAAAATTATCTATTTATAGATAAAAAAAATAGTCGTAAGTAATACTTACGACTATTTTTATTTAGTATTATAGTAAAAAAATAACAAACAATATATTTTATTGTACAATAAATATGATATAAATAATAGTTTTGTTTATTGTATTTATTGTAGAGACGTTGCTTGCAACGTCTAAACGACAAACAATTACAGTAGTAAACGAATATATTATTATTAAATTGATTTTAAATACAGTTTTCTATGTGCAGACGTTGCAAGCGACGTCTCTACATATAACTAAAAATCATCTTTTGTTAATCATTTCTTTTAATTCTATGATTTCGTCACGATAGCGTGCAGCTTCTACAAAATTAAGCTCCTTAGCTGCTTTTTCCATTGACTTTTGTGTTTGTTTTACGAGCTTTTCTAATGCTGATTTGTCCATTGTAGCCACAATAGGGTCAGTAATTAGTGTTTCTTTTAAAGATTCTGCATAATAGTTTTTGGCTGATATGCTTGCATCTGCAATACCTGTTTGTTCCATTATAGCCTCTTTTGATTTGAGGATAGTTTTTGGCGTAATATTATGTACTGCATTGTAATCTGTTTGCACTTTTCTACGCCTGTTTGTTTCTGATATAGCACGTTCCATAGAACCTGTTATTTTGTCGGCATACATAATTACTTTACCCTCTTGATTACGTGCTGCACGCCCAATAGTTTGTATTAAAGAACGCTCATCTCTCAAAAATCCTTCCTTATCTGCGTCCATAATAGCTACTAATGCAACTTCTGGCAAGTCTAAACCTTCTCTAAGCAAGTTTACGCCTACCAAAACATCAAAAACGCCTAATCTAAGCTCTCTAAGTATCTCTACACGCTCCAAAGTCTTTACTTCAGAGTGAATATAACGACCTTTTACGCCCATTTTATCTAAATATTTAGACAATTCTTCTGCCATACGCTTGGTAAGTGTCGTTACAAGTACCCTTGCACCTCGTTTAATAGTATTATCTATCTCTTCAAGTAGGTTATCTATTTGATTTACGGTAGGTCTTATAAATATTTCAGGGTCTAAAAGACCTGTTGGGCGGATAACTTGTTCTACTATTACGCCTTGTGATAGTTCTAGCTCATATTTTTGAGGGGTTGCGCTTACATATATTCCTTGTGGTATCAATGTTTCAAATTCCTCAAACTTTAATGGGCGGTTATCTAGGGCAGATGGCAAACGAAAGCCATATTCTATTAAGTTGGTTTTGCGTGCTAAATCACCTCCAAACATAGCTTTTATTTGAGGCATTGTTACGTGGCTTTCATCAGCAATAAATAAAAAATCTTTTGGGAAATAATCTATCAAACAAAAAGGGCGTTGTCCTTTACTGCGCCTATCAAAGTATTTAGAATAATTTTCTATTCCAGAACAGTAACCTAATTCTCTCATCATCTCCAAATCAAACTCTGTACGCTCCAAAATACGTTTAGCTTCCTCTTCTCTTCCTTGACTTTCAAAGAATTTAACTTGTTTTACTAAATCATCTTGTATTTCATTCATAGCTTGATGTAAAACTTCTTGCCCTGTTACAAACAAATTAGCAGGAAATATAGCTACTTCTTTCTCATCAGCTTGTTTTTTGCCAGAACTTGGGTCTATACGCTGAATACTTTCTATTTCATCTCCAAAAAACAAAAAACGGTAAGCAAAATCTGCATAAGCAACATAAATATCTACTGTATCACCTTTGACACGAAAGTTTCCACGCTCAAATTCTCCTTCTGTACGGCTATATAATATGTTTACGAGGGCATATAAGAATTGATTTCTTGGTACTGTTTGACCTATTTTTAGATGTATGACGTTTTTACCAAACTCTTCTGGGTTTCCTATCCCATATATACAAGATACAGACGCAACTACTATTACATCTCTTCTCCCTGAAAGTAATGAGGACGTAGCTCGTAAACGTAATTTTTCTATTTCGTCATTGATAGCTAAATCTTTTTCTATATATGTGCCAGTGCTTGGCATAAATGCCTCTGGTTGATAGTAATCATAGTAAGATATAAAGTATTCAACAGCATTTTCTGGAAAAAATTGCTTAAATTCTCCATATAATTGTGCGGCAAGTGTTTTATTATGGCTTAATACAAGTGTTGGGCGTTGCACTTGTTGTATAACATTGGCAATAGTAAAAGTTTTTCCTGAGCCTGTCACGCCTAAAAGGGTTTGTGATTGTTCTCCATCTTGCAAACCTTTTACAAGTTTTTCAATGGCGAGAGGTTGGTCGCCTGTAGGAACGTATTGAGAAGTAAGATTAAACATTTTATTGTAAGATTTTAAATGTTATTTAGCAATAAATTAAAATTATTTGAGTAATAATTAAAATAAATAGGGGGTAAATTAAAAATTACTGATACTAATGTTTTTTGTGGTGTAGGAATTATTGAATATTTAAAGTATTGATAATCAGCAAATTGAAATTATATCAAAATAGACAATGGGGCATGCCCCATAGCGTAAATACACTTTTTAGGCACTTTTTGAACAGTTTTTCTTGAAGACCACAAAAAACATTAGTATTAGAAAAATTGTAATTTTTACGAAATCAACGGAAAAGCACCTAAATTCTCACATGCAAGCGCACAGAAAAAACATTGACAACTCCTTGCCTATCTTTGTTATAGCCAGGATTTACAAGCATTTGATACGCACCGCTCAAATAAACGCTATTTGTAACTTGCGCAGAATAATAAAATTCTGTGAGGTGTTCTAAACCATAATTGAGGTTGCCATCTCCCAACATAAACCCCTCACCACCTGCTTTTAAGTAATCTCTATGCGGTTTTGAAATCCCAGAAACTACATAAGCAAAACCAATATTATCATTTTCTCGTTTCCATTTCTGCCCACTGATGCTTATTCCTGCGCTCATACTACGGTCTATTTCTGTAAATGCCCACGTTTCATTATTGCCATCATTCCAACTTGCCCTAAAAAATATGCCTGTACTATTGGTTATTTTCTGTTCTGCATTGATACCAAAGCCATATTTGATATTTCCATATTGTCTGGTTGCCTCAATGGTTGGGTTTATTGGAGAAAGCGCAATACTTTGGTTATAATTACCCATATTAGCACTTGTAATAAATCCCAAAAAACGTACTGAGCCTACCTTACTACGGATTTTGTATCTTCGTACATATTCTAATGAATGTGAACTAGCTTTTGAAATATCTTGGTTAATTTTATTCCCGTTGGCAACAAGTGGTACTAAAGAAATACCATATCTCCACTCATTTTTTGGTGTAACATACTCCAAAACAATGCTTGGCGTATATCCTCGTGTGTTTGCAGGATAGTCCCAAGCACCATTATCCATAAGTGCCCAACTCATAAACTGCCTACGAGGGTCGTGGCTATAGTCATTATGGTCAAAATAATCTGCCACCCCTATTTTTCCTATTGTAAAAGATAAATATTTAGTAGGAATAGTTTCTTTTAGTTGATTAAAATCCCCTTCTTGTAATGTTGTTTCTGTTGAAAGTGCAAAAATTTGCCTATAAAACAGTCTTGCTAAATAAATTTGTGGAGCGGTGCTTCCTACCCTAAAAGTTTCTCCATTGGTAGCAGCTGCAATTCCTTGCGCACTACTCAAACCAGAGCCACCTGCAATCTCAGGATTTAGAAAAATACTTGCTCCTTTCCATAATTTCGCCCCTAAAAACAAGGTAGAAGTAATAGAAGTTTGATTTTCCTCTTCTGTCGTGAGGCTTTTATTGCCTGTGTAGGGCGCATCAAATTTGGGTTTAAATTGGTTGATAATAGTTGTTTGGGCGTGAACAGAAAACCGTTCCAAATTATTAGAATCCGCTTTTTGACTTGTATTTTGTGCATTTATGAGGTAACAAGGGAGAATAATATGGAAAAATAGTAAGAAATTAGATTTCATATTTATTGATTTTAGATAGAGGAAATAGTATTATTGATACAATAAAAAACATTAACGAAAGGATAACTATTTCGCTAATGTTTTTCAGACTAATATTTTTTAGGTAATGTTTTTACAGAAACTAAATACTCAAAATATTCACCATATTGATAAGTTCTTGACTGATAGGCTTTGATTTGCTGATAGCATCTGCAAAGGGCGTGTAAGTAAGTTGTTCATTGACAACACCAATCATTACATTTTTGTAGCCTTTCATCAAGCCTTCTACTGCGCCAAGTCCCAAACGGCTTGCCAAAATGCGGTCTCGTGCTGTAGGCGCACCTCCACGCTGAATATGCCCCAATGTACTAACTTTTATGTCAAATTTATTATTTGTTTTTTCTCTGATTTTTTTAGCTATTTCTGTGGCGTTTCCTTCTTCGTCACCTTCTGCAACCACAATAATAGAAGAGGTTTTTGAACGGTTCCAGCCTTGATTAAGGGTTTCTGCCACAGTATCCAAAGAAGTCAAAGTTTCAGGAACCATCACAATTTCTGCACCACCTGCAATACCGCAAAAAATAGCAATATACCCAGAATCTCGCCCCATAACCTCAATAAAAAACACTCTGTCGTGAGAATCAGCTGTATCTCTGATTTTATCAATAGCATCAAGGGCAGTATTTACGGCAGTATCATAGCCAATAGTATAATCTGTACCAAACAAATCATTGTCAATAGTGCCAGGACAACCAACTGTAGGTATTCCAAACTCATTATAAAAGACTTCCGCCCCCGTAAAAGTACCATCTCCCCCAATGGCAATAAGCCCTTCAATATTGTGTTTGAGCAGTTGTTCGTAGGCTTTTTTGCGTCCTTCTACTGTCAAAAACTCTTTACTTCTTGCCGTTTTTAGGATAGTACCACCCTTTTGAATAGTATTACTAACAGAATGAGAAGACATTTTGATTATCTCGCCACTAATCATACCATTATAGCCGTGTTTGATACCAAAAATTTCTATATTATGATAAATAGCTCCTCTAACGGCTGCACGTATGCAGGCGTTCATACCAGGAGAATCTCCACCAGAAGTAAATACACCTATTTTTTTCATCTTATTATGGGTTTCAATGATGAGTATTTTGCAAAATTCAATTAGAGTTTTTATTACTTGATTATCAAACGTTTAGCACAAACAAATATCAAAACCACCCCTAACCCCTCCTTGAAAAGGAGGGGGACAAAACTCCCCTCCTTCCTAAGGAGGGGCTGGGGGTGGTTTTTAGTACCAATTT
>JANYGM010000337.1 GCA_025362415.1 bacterium | reverse complement strand
AATAATTATTTATTCATAACATCAGAAGGGCTTTTGTCAGCAACAATAATCCTTCTGTTTTGTTTTATGATGCCATTTTTGTCTATTGTCGTCAAAACTTCACTATGCCCTAAGAGTTTATTGCCGTAAAACATTGTTTTATCAACTGTGTAGAAAGTGCTATCATTATTTTTTTGTGTTTCACAAATAAAATTTACCCCCATATCACCACCAAATTTCATAAATGGCTCTTCTGCATAAGAAATTAACTTTTTATTTTTATATGTCAAAAAATACGAATGAAAACCAACTTCTTCACGTTGCAAAACAGTAATTCCTATCAAATCATTAGCTAAATAATTCACAGAAATAGCAACAGGTCCAGAAGGATAGTATTTATTGTCAGGGTAATCATCAAAAGTGTATTCACGCCCTAATTTCTTGTATAATGATTGCAATTGAAGTGTCCTAAAATCTTTGTAAGTTAATCTGTAGGATTTATCTTTGTTACTACAAAAAAATGGATATTTCTCAGGATTAAAGCCAATAGCATCAAAATATTTTGAGTTTTTGTATAAAAACTTTGTCAATAAGCTATCAAAAGAAAGGGCTTGGTAGGTTGTATCAACGGTTTTCTTTTCAGTAAAATTTTCTTGTGGGGTATCTTTTTGTGTAATACTTTCTTTAATTGTATCTTTTTGAATACTATCTTTCTGGATATTTTTCTTAGAAATATCTTCTGTTTTTCTTTCTCCACAACCATAAATCACTAAAAATAAAAGTAAAATTAGTTTTTTCATTATGAAAAATTATGGTTAAATGAGTTGATTACAAATGTAACAAAATATATTGTTAATGAGGAGAATTTTTGCATTGAAAACCCTGAAAGGACTTAACAATCATAACCCCACGTGAAACTTGAGCAACAATAAATAGCATAATAATGCAAACAACGCTGCAAACAAGGTACTAAAAAAATTAACGCTGTGGTTGTTAAGATAAGCCTTTTTTTGGAGAGATGCGCCCAAAACAGAATCCATTAAATTGCCTGCAAAACCCGCAAAAAAAATATAAAACCCAACAAAATAAGGCAACACAATCATTGAGTAAATAGTCATTAAAAGTGCGCCCAACACACCAAAAAGCGTTCCTTCCAAAGAAATTGCGCCATCATTTCCACGTTTGTCAGGCTTTAAGGTGAGAATATTAAAGTATCTTTTTCCAAAAACATTCCCAAGTTCTGACGAAAAAGTATCACTCAAAGCGCAACACATACTCGCACACATAAGGATTTGACAATTAAACGCAAATTCTGGAAAAATCCACGCACAAAAACCCAAAAAACCTGCCACACCTGCATTAGAAAGGGCGTGTATGTAAGAGCGTTTTCCCTTGTTTTCTTGTTCTAAACCTAGTTTTTGCTTTTCAGTTTTTTTGTAATAAGAAACCAAAGAACCAAGAACAAAAAAAATAAAAATCAGCCCAATTCCTGCAAAATTAAAGCCTAAAAATATCAATAAAGTCAGCAAACCGCCCACTATTGCACCCACAACATCAATTTTTTTGGTCAAAATGCTCCCAATAGTCAGCAAAATGACACATAAAAATCCCTCAATAAAGTTGTTTGGTAGCATTTGAGTAGTGAAATAGTGTGTAGTGAGTAGTGAAGTAGTATGTAGTGTGTAGTGAGTAGTTTTTATTCCTAATTCCTAATTCACAATTCCTAATTCCTAATTTATTTCGTTTTTCCCCAGCCATTTTCTCCCAAAAGTGGTACAAAACTACAATCTTCTAGTTGTTCTCTCACAAATTCGTTTGTATCCACACGAGTAAAACGGTTGATTTTTTGTTTTTTTGCCGTTCCAATAGGAATAATGATACTCCCACCTTTAAGCACTTGCATCAAATAAGGTTCTGGCATTTCTGGTGCGCCTGCTGTTACCAAAATACCATCAAAAGGTGCAAAATCAGGTAATCCTTGCGTGCCGTCAGCTAAAAATAATTTTATATTTTTCTGAAAAAAAGAAGTTCCTTTGTGTAATTTATCATCTAAAACTTTAAGCATATTTTTTGCACTTTCGTGCAAAACTGGGTCAATTTCAACAGAATAAACTTCTGCACCCATATAAGCAAGCATAACTGCCTGATAAGCAGAACCAGTACCTATTTCTAGTATTTTTTGTTTAGGTTTGACACTAAGTAATTGTGTTTGGAGGGCAACCATATAAGGTTGTGAAATAGTCTGTTCTTGTCCAATATCAAAAGCCTTATCTTGATAGGCGTGTTCTGTGAAGGCATTATCCAAAAACCAATGACGAGGAATAAAACTAATAGCACCAAGTATTTTTTCATCTGTAATGCCTCTATCTCTCAACTGTGAAACCAACTGAATACGCAGTCCTTTGTGTTTGTAAGTATCTTCGTAAGTTTTTGTATTGGTAATAATCATAAAATCAGTTGTTGAATTGTGAATTGTGAATTGTGAATTGTGAATTGTGAATTGTGAATTAAAAATACAAAGTACAATGTATTTAACTCATAACTCACAACTCACAACTATTCTGCTAAAATAGGCTCAATAATCACTTTTGTAGGGTTTTCGTTGATAGTGTCTGACTCCACAAGTCCATCACGCAGGCGCACAATACGGTGGGCGTGCTTGGCTATGTCTTCCTCGTGAGTAACCATAATAATAGTATTGCCTTTTTTGTGCAATTTATCAAACAAATCCATAATTTCGTAAGAGGTTTTGGTGTCCAAATTTCCTGTTGGCTCATCAGCTAAAATAATACTAGGATTGTTCACCAAAGCACGAGCAATAGCCACACGTTGGCGTTGCCCACCAGAAAGTTCGTTGGGTTTGTGGTTTGCTCTATTATCCAAACCAACACTACGCAATGCCTCCATTGCCATTTCATCACGTTTTGATTTGCCAAAACCTGCATAAACAAGCGGCAAAGCCACATTATCCAAAGAAGTAGAACGGGGAAGCAAGTTAAAAGTTTGGAAAACAAAACCAATTTCTTTGTTTCTGATTTCTGCTAGTGCATTTTCTTCCAAATCACTAACATTTTGATTATTAAGAATATACGTACCAGAAGTTGGGGTATCCAAACAGCCTACAATATTCATAAGCGTAGATTTACCAGACCCAGACGGACCCATAAAAGCAACATATTCTCCTTTATTGATGCTGATACTCACGCTTTTAAGTGCTTCTATCACCTCACTACCCATTATGTAGGTGCGGTTGATATTTTCCGTTTTCATTATGATTTGCTCTGCCATTTTTTTTAGTGAAATAGTGTGTAGTGTGTAGTGAGTAGTGTGTAGTGTGTAGTGTTTTTGTCGTAATAATTTGTCGCAAACAATGTATTTCACTACACACTATTTCACTACACACTATTTCACTACTCACTAGAAAATGCTTTTTGTAAAGAATCTCTTTTTAGTTTATATTTTTTGATAAATATATCTAAATCAGCAGGTTTCATTAAGTCTTGGAGGTCGTTTGCGGCGGTGTCTGCAAAACTAATAAGTTTATATTCAAGGGCTTGCAATGCGTAAGCCTGTAATATTTTGACTGATTTTTCATTAAAACGCAAAGCACTCAATAAAATTGTATAAGCAACATCAGTTTTTTTCATTTTTTGTTGAAAGAAATTCCCTGCATAAACAGCCAAATCTTCCTCAAAAAGCAAACTAAAAGTAGCTTTTTTGTATAGATTTGAGATATTTTGCAAATCTTTATTATCAGAAAAATCTAATGCAACTGCTTTATAATAAGCATGATAGCTTTCTTGTGATTTGGTAAAAATCATTTTATCAACTACTGCCAAAATATTTGTATAATCTTTTTTGCTAAGAAGCGTTTTCAAATAAACGATATTCATTTCAGACTGGATAAAATCTGCTATTTTGATGGTTTTATCTATATTTTGATAGATTTTTAATGATTTTTCTATGTTTTCAGCATTATTTTTACTTACAAAATATTTCATTTGGTAAACTTGCGCCCACGTTTGCAAAGATTTATCAGAAATGGTGTTTATCAGTTTTTCTAATTCCTCTTCATTTTTGAACTGTTTGTAATGAATAAGCATCAGCTTTTCATCATCAGTTGTAGCTGTAGCAACATTTTTAGTAAAAATATTGTGCATTTTATTAGCTTGTTTGCGCAAATATTCAGGTGTTTTTGGGTGCGTTGCCACAAATTTTGCGGTGCTATCAGCCTTAAAAAAATCATTTTGCTCTGCAAAAGCTAAACTAAGCGCATAACAAGCATTTATATTGGGGATTGGCTGGTTAAAATTAGCATCTTTAAAGTAGGTAATTGCTTTTTCATTTTGATTATTTTCAAAAAACCACAAACCCAAAACATAGTTATAAAACATTGGAGAACGGCTTTTGATGCCTTCCACCAAATCAATGCCACGAGATAAATCTCCGTGATAGTAATACCAGCAAGCCTTTGCAAATGCCAAATTTTCTCCTAATTCATACCTGTTTTTCTCACTTTTTTGATAAAAATTGATAGCATCAATAGAGGTTGTATCATCAGAATTAAGCTGATTAAAGGTATAATTGCTCAAATATGCCCAAGTGGGTGTAGTCAGTAAACCAATATTTTTAACATCTTTTTGTTCCAAAAATGGCAACAAATCTTTACGTAATGTATTGGGAAAAGGTTTTTGATAAAGGTTTCTTACGGCAAACTGATTAGTGAGGACAGTTAGATTATCCGTTTTTTCAAAGTTTTTGATAACATTATCAAAGTTTTGATTTTGCTGATTTTTGACCAAAAAGCTCAAAAAATTTGTGCTAATTTCATCTTTTGGAACGCCATTTTTCTTTGCTTTCTCTAAATAAAAAATAACAGAATCAGAAATGCCTAATTTTCCGTACAAAAGAGCTAAATTATTAGCTAATTCTTTGCTTTTTGGATTGCTGGTTGCACCTTCTTTGAGTATTTGTATTGCCTGAATAATGCCATCATTTTGCAAATTCTCAAAGTTTTCACTCACACGAGTATATGTTTGTGGAATATCTTTGCGCAAACTAGCATCTTCCAAACGGGCAATCTCTGTGCTATATTCGTTTTTTGATTTTGCCAAAGTCGCTAGCGTGTATTGTGTACGAGGGCTATAATAATCCAAATCAAGGGCTTTTCCATAAAAAATATCTGCCAAAACAGGCTGATTGTTCACAGAATAACCATCACCAATACCATTAAAATAACCAGAAAAACCTTGTTTTATAGGGAAAGAACTCACTTTCATAAGCATTGCCGTAACAATCAAAAACGAAATACCACGAGCAATGTAGTTAGGCAAAAAATTTTGTATCTTCATCTTCATAAAAATCTTCATACACAGACTTACCAGCAGGCTGGCGTGTACGGTAATTGAGCATTGTTCCTACCAAAAACACCAAACCAAACGCCAAATGCGTATAAACAATAATATCTTTAAAAAAATCTATCAAAGAACTACTTGCACTTGCATAAACATAGCTCAAAGTAGCAAATGTAAGTCCACCCAAAACAACATACAAAACTGCCCCCAAAGGATTAAAAGGCAATATTTTTTCAAAAGTAGGATTTTTACTGATGCCCCAAAGCCCCAAAACCGCAGAAATGACAAGGATATAAAAATCTTCAAAATAAATAATATCTAATTCCCAAATTTTGGCATTTTTGAGGTACAAAAGCACTAAATTTATTAGATAAATAATAGACAAAAGGAAAAAATGTCTTAGATTGGTCTTTTTTTCTATGGCATTATTCAATAAGAAAAGTACGAAATGTGGTATTTCAGTACAAACAAGCACTATAAATGCCACAGAAAGCATTATAGGAACTGCCAACGCATAATTTACAAGAAACATTACAGGTTGTTGTAAATTTGTGCCTTGATAAATGAAGAAAATTGTTAGAATATTCATCAAAAAAAAGGCTAATAACCTTTTTATGAATGAAATATTTTTGTTGATAGCAAAGAAATAATAAGACAATACAAGATACAAAATTACTATTGCAGCAGTATAAAGCATTGTTTCATTGCCAAAAAGCACCAAAATATCCAGCCTCAAACTCACCAAGAAAACCGTAAAAAGTGCAAAAAATCCATAGAAAAACCATTTTTTCATTTGTGTAATAATTGCCAAAAAGATAGACAAAAATACCAATAAAACAACCGCATAAATATCTGCAAAAACAGGATTTAGTTTGAGGTCTGCACCAATGTATTTATTTTGGATAAAATAATTATCAACTTCCAATGTAAGTGGGAAAATCCCTTTTTGAAACGTGCTAATAGTATTCGGCTGACTATCATAAACGGTTTGTAGCTCCCATTTGATAGCAAAACTATCTCCTTGCCATTCTACAAAAATAAAAGCAACAACGAGTATAATAAAAAGCCCAAAGAAAACAGAAAAAAGGTTTCTATAATCTTTGTGCCAGTTTTTCCAGAAATAAAACATTTTTTTTAATTAGGAATTGTGAATTAGGAATTGTGAATTATAATACATTTGAATTAGAAATTTTAAATTAGAACATATTTGACGAAAAATAACGACAATAAAATGTATTTCATTCCTAATTTCTAATTTCTAATTCACAATTATTTAGATAATTTCTCTACCAGTACGGAAAGTAGCATCATTGGTTTGGCGAGTGCCTGCTTCTGCGCCATTTGCGCCCAAATCATCTTTTGATTCAACAAAACGCTGACGTAAACGCAATGCTTCAGCACGTTTTTTCATATTAAGGTTAAGCACTTCTACCACCAAAGCAAAACCCATAGAAACATAAACGTACTCTTTTGGCACTTCTTTATCAAAGCCTTCCATAATCAAAATAGTACCTATCATCAATAAAAAGGACAAGGCAAGCATTTTTACAGTAGGATGTTTGACTACAAAAGCATTAACTTTATTGGCAAAAATAATCATAATACCCATAGAAATTACCACTGATGTAATCATAATAGTAACACTGCCTTCTTTGCTTGCATCTATCATACCAACAGCAGTCAAAATAGAATCAAAAGAGAATACAATATTTAAAAGTGCTATTTGCACAATTACAGCCAAAAACGACTCTACTTTAGCCTTTCCACCAACTGATTCTTCTGCACCTTCTAACTTGTGGTGTATTTCTGTAACGCTTTTATACACTAGGAAAATACCACCCAACATCAAAATAAGCCCCCTCCAACTAGGATTATGTATCCAACTTGGCAAAGTGTTTGCTCCAAAAATAGGATCAACAAGGCTTACAATAAAACCAATTACAAAAAGAAGCAATACACGAGGAATAATAGCAATAATAAGTCCTACATTAGTAGCACGTTTGCGGTCTTTTTCAGGTAGTTTTGAGGAGAGAATAGAGATAAAAACAATGTTATCTACGCCCAAAACCACTTCCATAAGTGTCAGGGAAACAAGGCTTATAAGTGCTTGTGCCGTAAATATGTGAGAAAAAAAGATTTCAAGATGTTCCATAAGCAGAATAGTTGTGAGTTGTGAGTTATGAATTGTGAGTACAATCCGTCTTAGTTAATAAGTTAGAATTTGGTGCAATTTATGTTTTTAATTTTTGATAACAAAAAA
>JANYGM010000491.1 GCA_025362415.1 bacterium | reverse complement strand
GATAAGCTGCACGAATAATAAGTGCTTCTGTTGGTGTATAAAAAATCCCAACACGAGGTACTACATTAGTTCCCCAATAAGGGTGTTTATCCACACGTACTGCAGCAAAAAAATCTACCTTTGGAGAAATAGTGTAAAAATCTTCTAAGAAAGCACTTATTACATCTATGTTTTGGCGGTAAACCATAGTAAGCTGTTGGTTGGCAGTTCCAGTATCAAAAGTACCTATTTTATTAGCAATGAAGTTGTTACCAGCTACATTATTTCTACCCATCTGAAACTCCCTTGCTTCTATACCAATGGCTAGGCGGTTGTTTTTCCAAAGATTATCAATATTAAAAATAGTTTTCACTCCCAAGCGTACTTCTGCTGTACCACCCATTGTTGCACCAGTAACAGAAAGCAACCCAATATCATCATTTATCAGAGAAATACTTGTTTTATTTCTGATATTTTCATTGATTTTAAAGGCATACTCTAGGTTGGCACTAATGATATTTTGCACTTGTACGTTTCTATCTCTATAAAAATTATACAAATCTTGTCTTTGTTGCACATTCATTAGGTTGAGTGTAAAACCTTTGTATTCTAATTTTCCGAGCATCATAGAGCCGTTGGTACGTTTTAAGCGCAAACCAGAATCAACCACTTTCCCACCTAAATAACCTTCATTTCCTTTTGATGCTGCCCAACCTTCATTACGTAGTTCTTGTCCACGATATTTGAATGTAGTACCATAAAAAAATGTTTTTAAACCTTTGTTGTTACTTCTAAAAGTGGCTGTTCCGTTATAAAAATCACTCCCACCAGCCGTAACGCCAATTTCTGCTTTTGAGCCTTCTGTATTCCCTGCATCAGCCGTAATAACATTTATCACGCCCAAAAGTGCGCCTTGCCCAAGTGTAACAGAACCAGGACCACGAATTACCTCAATACGTTCAATATAATCCATATTAGGACTATTAAGAAGTGCGCCAGGAGGTCCCCAAAAAAACTCTGTATTCATATTTTGCCCATTGATAAGAAACAACACCTTAGAATTATTGTCAGGTGCTAGCCCACGAAACCCTGCAATCACGTCATCTTGGTCTTCTACCGTAAAATAACCAGGAACATACATCATAAGTGCTTCAGAAAGCGTCCTTGCACCACTTGTACGAAGTTGTTCTTTGGTAATAATAGTAACAGAAGCAGGTTGCTTGTTTTCGTCCTGAATGACGTTGGAGGCAATAGACCCTTTGCCTTTGGTGCTTACAGGAAGTTTTAGGAGTTCATCAACAGAAGATTTGAATAAGCCAGAGCTGTCTGTTTCTACTTGTGCGAGCAAATTAGCACCTATCAACGTGATAAATGATAAAGAAAGAAGAATTATTTTCATTGTCTTGATACATTAAGTTGAACATTATGGTTGGTATTGCAATTACATAATGCTATTTAATTGTTGAATGTTTTGACAATGTAAAATGTTTTTTGGTAAAACCAAAATATTTTTAAAAATATTTTTAATTCCCTTGATATTTAATGCTTTTTCCTATTTATATGTAAAATAATTTGGTAAAATTAGTATTTTACAATTTATTTGCTTTGCATTTCTCGTAATAATTTGTTGATTTTGGAGGATTTTTAGTTACGTTAAGGTCTGGAATGGTTTAGTATTTAGACAAAATTTTCTATAAAAAAAAGCCTTTATACGTGTGTATAAAGGCTTTTTTGTTTGTGGTATTTGTCTGTCATTAGATAAGGCAGTGCCTTATCTCTACAAAAAAACGCTTAAAATTTATCTGCAGGGAAATAAGCCATTTCTCCTAATTCTTCCTCAATTCTAAGTAATTGGTTGTATTTTGCCATACGGTCAGAACGAGAAGCAGAGCCAGTTTTGATTTGTCCAGTATTCAACGCAACTGCCAAATCAGCAATAATATTATCTTCTGTTTCTCCAGAACGGTGCGACATAATGCTTTTGTATTTGTTTTTATGCGCTAAATTCACCGTATTTATAGTTTCTGTGAGTGAACCAATTTGATTTACTTTCACCAAAATACTGTTTGCAATGCCTTCTGTGATACCTCTTTGTAGTTTTTCTACATTCGTAACAAACAAATCATCACCAACTAACTGTACTTTGTCGCCTATAAGCGTGGTTTGTTCTTTCCAGCCTGCCCAGTCGTCTTCATCCATTCCGTCTTCAATAGAAATAATAGGATATTTATTTGCCCAATCTTTCCAATAGTGCGCCATTTGACTAGAAGTGAGCTTTTCACCAGAAGATTTTTTGAAATGATACATTTTTTCCTCTGCGTTATAAAACTCTGAACTTGCGGCATCAATAGCAATAAAAATATCCTCACCAGGTCTATAACCTGCTTTTTCAATGGCAATTAAGACAATTTGGATAGCTTCTTCATTTGATTTGATATTTGGTGCAAAACCGCCTTCATCACCCACATTAGTAGAAAAACCTTTATCTTTTAATACTTTTTTTAGGTGATGAAAAACCTCCGTACCCATACGCAAAGCGTGTGAGAAAGATTTTGCTTTGGTTGGCATTACCATAAACTCCTGAAAATCAATAGAATTATCAGCGTGGCTTCCTCCATTCAAAATATTCATCATAGGCACAGGAAGCGTATTGGCATTTACGCCACCCACATACCTAAAAAGCGACTGTTGTAAATTGTTTGCAGCAGCTCTTGCGACTGCGAGAGAAACGCCCAAAATAGCATTTGCACCTAGTTTTGCCTTGTTTGAGGTGGCATCTAGCGCAATCATTGTTTTGTCTATGAGATTTTGTTCAAAAACCGACATTCCCACAAGGGCAGGCGCAATAAGCATATTTACGTTATTTACAGCTTTGAGAACGCCTTTTCCCATATAAATATTTTTGTCTTCGTCACGCAACTCTACGGCTTCATATTTACCAGTTGATGCACCACTCGGAACGGCAGCACGCCCTAAAAAGCCTTCAGAAGTAAGTACATCAACTTCTACGGTTGGGTTGCCACGAGAATCTAAGATTTGGCGGGCAAATATTTTTTGGATTTTGGTCATATTTTTAGTTTATATTTTCTGGTCGTAGTGTCCCACTCACTGCTGTCAAGTTAGGGACAATTAGTTGATTAAATCACATTTAAAAGGCTTTTTTCTGATGCATAAAGTATTTTCTGCGACTTTTCCTTTTTTCTTTATTTCTTGGTGGATTTCTGCTTGGAACAACGGCTACTTTATATTTTTTAACTAAATTGA
>JANYGM010000489.1 GCA_025362415.1 bacterium | reverse complement strand
GAATTGTGGTCTGTACCGTAATGCAATGAAGGTCTGACCATAATTCTTTTTAAAACGACCTTACTCTTTGTTATTAGTGGTCAGACCTCCGTTCCACTACGGTACAGACCACTAATAACAAAGAGTGTACGGTAACAAAACTCACTATTTCACTACTCACTAAAAAACTACCTTGCTATCACTAATTTTTTTCTTGCTTTGATATTATTTTTTCCTGTTATTTCTACAAAATACATACCAGAGGCATATTTTTCAGTATTGATTAGAAGCCCTTTATTACCTTTTGTAAGAGAAAAAGCATCTACTCTTTTACCATAACTATCAAACAAAATTACGCTAAAATCTTCTGCTGTTTCTTGTCTAAAACCTGTAAAAACTTCATTTTGTGCAGGATTTGGATAAACGACAAACTCATTTTCAAGCATTGTGTTATCTAATGCTGTTGTTGGGTCTGTACCTGTCGGATTGGTAGTTACGTTGAAATAAGCTGCTTGATAAATTTCTTTTGTAGTTTCATCTTGCACAAAAACCACTAACACCAATTTATTGCCATTATATACCTTTGATGGACTCCAATTAAGGTTTAACACCTCTTGTGTGCCAGCCAACCACGTTTTATTAATGATTGTGCCTGCTGCGTTTGGTATCATTTTTTTGACAACATTTTTAAACGTAAGCCCACCAAAATTACCAGTAGTGAATACTGTTCCTAGTATTTCTTGCTCCACAACGACAGTTTGAACAATTACTCTGCGTGCAAACGGTTCTAAGGCTTTTATAGTAGCTGTTACGTTGAGTAGTTCTCGTGGAATATTTGGAAAATTTACAGAAATCTCAAAAGGTGCAGCCTCTAGTGTCCTTTTGTTATAAACTGGCATCCCCCATTCAGAAAACTTGCGGTTTTCTATCACGCCATCAATGGCAGTACGTGGCACTTGCGACACACTATAAAACAATGCTCTTGCGCTTGGGTCTGCCGTATTGTCATTATTCATTGGGTCATTTCCAGGGAAATTAGTATGGTATTGAATGTTATAAACTTCATTTTGTGGAGTTGCAGAAGGGAAATCATTAATAAACGTATTTTCAGTATTTGCCTCAGAACTAGCTGCATTGGTAAAATGCTCCAAAAGGGCTATTCTGTTTCTGTTTCCAATAAATACTTCATCAAAAGCAAAACCATCAAAAATTTGCCCCACAGGATTCTCTGTATTACTACCAAAAGCAACTCTAAAACGCACAGAAGCCTTCCCTTTAAATTGGTCAAGGTTAAATTTAGCAATTTTAAAGCCCGTAAGTGTATTTCCTGTCCACGCATTGACAACAGGTTGTCCACCTGGTTGCGCAATAATTCCTGCAGTATTATACCATTCAATACCCTCATTGATTGTTCCTACTACAGTCCAAGTGCCACCATCATCAATAGACGCAAGCAAAACTGCGCCATCACTTCCTCTATCTGTATCATACCAAACTTTCATAGAAATCATTGGTTTGGTCAGGGTTGGGTCTGAAAGATTAAAGCAAGGACTTTCTACATAAGAACGCTCATTGGGATAAAATGTATTAGCGTTTGTTTTGGTACTCCACGCCCCACCAGCCGTTGTGGAGGCATTTATTTTTGCGCCAGTTGGCACGCCACCAGCCCAACTATAACCCACAATATCTTGTGTAGGATTTATAGAGCTTTTAATAAGTCCATTAGCTAACCAAAAACCATTATTTGTATCAAAATTTTCTTTGTATGGCACAGCCGCAGTTGGCGTAACACGAGGAAAAATCAAAACCTCACGCTCTATAAAATCAGTACAGAGAGAATTTGTCGTAATAGTAAGTCTTACAGTATATCTTCCTGGCGCACTATAGGTATGCGTAACTGCGGGTAATGGTGCTAAAGGCAATGGTGCATTGACAGAAACAGGACTACCCTCTCCAAAATTCCAGGTATAATTAGTGATACTTCCACTTCCTAATAGTGTTGAAGTATTAAAAAAAGCTGTTGCATCTCCTTGACAGAAATTAGCCGTAGTAAAGCTCGCTACTGGAATAGCTCCAATGATGACAGTTGTAATGATTGTTTTTGTACAACCTAAAACTGAAGTAATAGTAAGAGAAACATCAAAACTACCAGGTGCAGTAAATATATGTGAGATAGTTTGTGAAGTTGTCACTTCAATAGGAGAACTATCATCAAAGTTCCAAGTATAAGATACAACTGCATCTACTAAAGGTGGTTGTATAATAGAGGTTGTTGCATCAAAAAGAACAGGTATGTTTACGCACTTTTGCGGTGCTACTGTGAATAAAGGTAGTGGCACAGGTATTATGGTGAAAGTCCTCATTGCTGACACACCTACACAAGTATTAGCATTTATATAACGGAACACAATTTGATAGGTTTTTACTGTGGTTGTGGCTACTACCATATTCAAATCAGCCCTAGTAATGGTAGATGAAGTAATAATAATAGGAGGTGGAAGTGGAAAAACACCTATTTCCTGTATAGAAAAACTAGCTCCCACTCCAGATACGGAAGGTGTAAGCCCAATAGTAGTAAAATCAGCACAGAAAAACCCATTCCCAAATGTGTCTATGCTTGTGGGGGTAGCAGATACAAAATCAAAACTGACTATTGGTAAAGGATTGATAATGAGTTGCCTATTTGCCGTTTCTCCCATACAACCACGAGCAGAAGTATAAGTATATTTTATATCATAAGTGCCAGTTCCGCCACCACCATTTACAAGTAGGGTATTAGGGTTAAAAGTATCAACTCCTGTAACAAAAGCGGTAAAAGAGCCTTTTGTAATGGTATAAAAACCTCTTGATGAAACAAGTGGGTTATCCGTACCGTAAGCTGTCATATTCAGAAGAGAAGGTGTAAGTGTAAAACTTGTTACATCTTCACAAATTGCAAAACTAGAAGAATTTAGCGGAAAAGCTGCTGTTACTGGAAATAAAAATTGTGGTCTAGTATAAAATTTAACCTTAAGCAAAATAGGAGCAGTAACAGTATTAAAACAATTTTTTGTATCTTCATACGTATAATCAACAAAATACTCTCCTACATTCCCAATACCAATAATATTGCTAGGGTTAAAACTAGTTACGCCAACAGGCAAAATAGGTGCATTTGCTGTTGTTGTTGGTACGCTTGAGGGATTATTTCTAAGATAAATTCTGCCTTTTGATGCATCAAAAGGAGGTACATTAACACCTGTTACGCTGACTGTAAAATTAGCAGAATTACCATCACCGTGACAAAATTCATTCAATAACGGATTAGTAAAATTAAATGTAATGGCGGGCAACGGATTGATAGTAAGCTTTAGTCTAGGAGAAAAGCC
>JANYGM010000474.1 GCA_025362415.1 bacterium | reverse complement strand
AATGCCTAATTATGGCTTAATTCGTTTTAAAAAAAGTTTGGGTGCAAAATCTTCACTAAAATTGACGTTTGAGAAAGAATTTTGATTAAATTTGTGGAAAATTGTATGATTTTTGCAGAGAGTTTTGAAGTTATTTTATTTCACCACTAAGAACACCCAGAAAAACACCAGAAAACACTAAGAAATACAAAATTGGAGTAGTTATTAAATTTAATATTTTATGGAAATAATTGATAACCAAGAACTTACATCAAACGAAATAACAAAATTAAGTTATGATGCCATAAAAACTATTTGGGAGGCATCTGAAAATGATATTTGGGATAATTTTTATAAGCAAGCTTGTATTAGTTCCAGCGGAACGGAATATTTATAGAAAATAAAAAACATCATCTTACCAAAAACCAAAAAAAACATCATATAAAAAACTTTACTACAATCTTTTTTAAATCAAATAATCTTTATATATTTTGTTAGGCATCAATTTTCATCATTTATTACTTTTTTCAACGGTGGCATCTTTGGTTACTTCTGTAGCCTTGCAACCCTTGCAATCTCATAAAAAAAACTTAGCTAATAAGCATTTTGAGAACGCTTTTATTAGTGTTGCTAATGACCCTGCTAAGGAGTTTTTGCGCATTCCACAAGATACCATAGACACCCTAAAATACGTCAAAACTAAGTTTTCTACCTACAAATTTAAAGACCGTTTTGGTGCGCTTTATAGTGAAAAACGTACTAAATCTGTTTTGGATTTGCAGCCAAAAAACCTTAAAACAAACATCAAATTAGACTCCAATAAGCGTAATTTTGATATTGAAGAGAAAATTGGCACGCTCAATTACCGCACGCCTACACTCCTTACCTACGAGCAACTTATCCGCCTGCGTGAGCAAGAAGCAAGTAAAGATTTTTGGAAAAGTACACGCATAGCATCAGAAAGAGAACAAGGTCGCTCACAAGCATCAAAAAGCCTTATTCCTAATATTCCTGTTACGAGCAAAGCCTTTAAAAAGATATTTGGAGGTAATTTTGTGAGTTTCAAAACTACGGGGTTTGTTAATATTGATTTGGGTTACAAACGCCAAAACGTGGCAAATCCTGCCGTTCCTGCACGCAGACAAGCAAATGGTATTTTTGATTTTGAGCCTCACGCCAATTTTAGCGTGATTGGGCAAATAGGCGACAAACTTCGTATCAATACAAGCATAGATACCAAAGCTAGTTTTGATTTTGAAAACAACTTTAAAGTTGATTATACGGCTTATCCTGAAGAAATTATACAGAAAATTGATGTCGGAAATATTAGCTTTCCTTTGCCAACTTCTCTCATTACAGGCAGTCAGAACCTTTTTGGAGCAAGAACAGAACTCAAATTTGGTAAACTAAAAGTAGGGCTTGTGGGCGCACAACAACGTGGCTCAACTGACCAAGTAAAGCTACAAGGTGGCGGTGCGCAAGTGCGAAAATACGAAATTAGAGTAAGTGATTATGAGGAAAATAAGCACTTTTTTATCTCTCAATTTCATAGAAATTTGTATGAACCTGCACTTTCTACGCCTCCTGTCGTAAATTCTGGCGTGCTGATTACTCGTATGGAAATTTATATAATGAACAGAAGTAACAACACACAAACGCTTAGAAATATTGTTGCTTTTCAAGATTTGGGAGAAGGAAAGACTTTTAGAAATGGTAATCCTTTGATAGGTACAGGCGCAGGCGTGGCAAATCCTGCTGATAATGCTGCTAACCAACTTTTTGCAGGACTAAAAGCTAATTCAACTTTTCGTGATGCAGGTACAGCAACAACCGCTTTGAATGCCCAAAATTTAGCACAAGGTACAGATTATGAACTTGTTAGAGGTTCTAGAAAACTTGATGCTAGTGAATTTATTTTTAACCAACAAT
Organism: bacterium; assembly: GCA_025362415.1. Taxonomy (GTDB): domain Bacteria; phylum Bacteroidota; class Bacteroidia; order Cytophagales; family Thermonemataceae; genus JANYGM01. The sequence goes on along the minus strand of JANYGM010000474.1, from coordinate 1,144 downwards.
TAGGTTACATCTCTCTTAATTCTCCGCTAAGAAATGATGAAATGTTGGGAGTTGCGTATGAATATACTTTTAATGGCAAAGTCTATAAAGTGGGCGAACTTTCTGAAGATTATCTTAATGAACCACAAGATAAGGTTATTTTCTTGAAACTTTTGCGCCCTCGTACCATTCGTACAGATTTGCCAACGTGGAATTTGATGATGAAAAACATCTATTCTTTGGGTACTACAGGGCTTTCTAGGACTAATTTTCAGTTAAGAATTATTTATAGAGATGATATTTCTGGTGTGGATAATCCTGCTTTGCAAGAAGGTGCGAACACAAAAGACAAACAACTTATCAAACTTTTTGGATTAGATGAGCTAAACCCTCGTGGAGACCGCCAAATTGACCAAAATGGCGTTTCTATTGGTGATGGTAATTTTGATTTTGTTGATGGAATAACCGTAAATGTGACTGGTGGGCGTATGATTTTTCCTGTTTTAGAGCCGTTTGGTAGTAATTTGAAGAAGTTTTTTAACCCTACGAGTGAGCTAAATCTTATCAATAAATATACTTTTCAAGAACTCTATTCAGGTACAAGAAATGATGCACAAAATAATTTTGCTAATAAAAATAAGTTTTTCATAAAAGGGCAATTTGAGGGGGCCGCTGCAAGCGCAAGCACTTCTTTGCCAGGAATAAACATTGCGCAAGGCTCTGTGGTAGTGAAAGCAGGAGGTGTTTTGCTTACAGAAGGCAAAGATTATACTGTTAATACGAGTTCTGGGCAGGTTATTATGAGTGATGCTATTTTGGCATCTGGTAGGGAAGTTACTATTTCATTTGAGAAATCTGATTTTTTTCAAGTGCAACCACGTTTTTATATTGGTGCTAGACTTGATTATTTGCTTGATAAAGATGTAAATATTGGTGCGACTTTCGTTAATTTGCGTGAGCGTCCGCCTATTACTCGTGTGGCACTTGGGCAAGAAGCCGTTAATAATATGATGTGGGGCGCAGATATTAGCATCAAAAAAGATTCTCGTTTGCTTACAAGGCTTGTAGATGCTTTGCCACTTATTCAGACCAAAGAAAAATCTAGTATCAATTTTGCTGCAGAAGTGGCTCAAATTGCGCCTACTGGTGCAAAACTAACTGGAAA
>JANYGM010000412.1 GCA_025362415.1 bacterium | reverse complement strand
TTATGTTTAATCTTACCAAACTCGCACATGAGGGCATAAATGTTTATGAATCAAATAGATTGCAGGAGGTTTTTGAATTAGGAATTAGGAATTAGGAATTAGGAATTAGGAATTAGGAATTAGGAATTAGAAATTAGAAATTAGAAATTAGGAATTAGAAATTAGGAATTAGGAATTAGGAATTAGGAATTAGGAATTAGGAATTAGGAATTAGAAATTAGGAATTAGGAATTAGGAATTAGAAATTAGTTGTAAATAAAATTCTAATTTTGTATTTCTTAGTGCCTGCTTAGTGTGTATTTCTTAATGAACTTAGTGTTAAAAAGAAAAAAACTAGGAAGTTATTTGCAATGTATGATTTATTAATGATTACTTGATTTTTTGGATAAAAACAACTGTTTTTTATATGAAAAAGTCGTAACAAAAGAATGCTACGACTTTTTATTTTATGAATAATTATATTGAAAAATTGTATTCATTCACAATTCACAATTTAAAATTCACAATTATTAAGCATTTCTAAATTCTGCAATCAATTTATTATCAAAAAAGTCGGCAGTTTCACTCAAATCAGTCATCATAGTGGCTATTTCTTCTGCTGTGATATTTTCTAAATAACGGGCAGTAGTGAGATAAATTGCTTCGTCAAAAATCTCAAAACGCTCTCCTACAAACGAATGATTAAGGTCAAGCAAACGGCGGTAAAGTTCACTTTTCTTACGTGTAGGCATATCCATAAGACGTGAAGACATTGTGATAGTACGTTGTTCACCTGTAGAACTAGGTGAGGTATTCAAGGTAACCATTACCGTAATAGAACCACGACTAAACGACCACGAACCTGGTAAAGATGCCTTTGCCGTCTGTGGGTCAAGTCCTACTTTGCGGAATGCTTCTTCTACTTCTTTTACATATTGGAGATGAGATGCCATATTTATATCTTTTTTAGTTGATTTTTAGTTATATAAGGTTAATGTTGCAGTTTTTTAAGCAATATTTGCGTAAATAAGCAAAAAAGAACGTGCTTTACAAACAAAATAGTATTTTTTTTATTTTAATTGACGTTTTATGAGTACAAACAATGTATTTCTATGTTTTCTATGTGCCTATGTGGTGAAAAATAATGTCTAGAAAGCATAGCCCAAACAAACACCCAATCTAAGTGAAAGAGAAATAACACCAAAATTAACTGGTTCTTTTATTTCTGTAAAGGGTGGCAAAAGTGCGCCTGTATTAAGTGTAACACCTCCAAAAAAATCTAAAGTAAGTTTATTATCTAATAAAACCTCTTTGTCTTCCAGCAAAAATTGTTGTCCTATAAGCGCAGAAAAGCCTAATTGTGTGTAAGGTGCTGTAACTTCTAAGCCACCAACGCCAACATCTATGGTTTTGCGCAAACTCAACTGTGTAAACCTGAACGCACCTGCAAGATAAATACCTGCTGGTGAGAGTTGTCCATCAGAACGCAAATTAGTGAGATGATAACGGAACTCTGGCGTAATACTAAACCCTCTGACTATGATTTGATTACGTGCAAAGTCGTGAGTATAAGATACACCTATTTGTGCGCTCATTTTGTAAGCAAGTTTGCGGTGATATGCCAAATGATAGGTCTGAAAATAGGGGCTTATAACATTAAATTTTACTACATTTTTTGGTGTAAACTCGTTATAATATGTTCTTTGTGCGAAGCCCGTAGCATTTATAAAAAGATTTAGCAATAAAAAAAGCAGGATAAAAAAAGGATTTTTAAAAATGGTTTTAATATCAATAGTATTTTTGTTTATTTTCATACGAATAATAAGTTTTTACGGAATTTTCTAAGGCGTTTGTAATAATTGTTGAAATTTTTATAATTGATTTATGTTTTGATAATCCCAAAATGATTTATAATAAGTTGATTAAGAACATTTTGTATTCATTTATAATTCACAATTTACAATTCACAATTATTTATTTTGCAATAAAGGTAATGTTTTGTAGCATTGAAAAAAAACTTTTTAGCTATTTTTTATTTTTTATCTTACTTTGCATAAAAAGATGTGTTAAAAATACTATATTTGCGCTTGCATATAAAATCTACACAACAAAAAATATTTTGCCGAAAATGTAGAAACGGCTTCTACCAAACTTTTTAACTAATGGCTTTTGATATATTTCTTACCTTGTTTCTTGTTGCACTTAATGGCGTTTTTGTTGCTGCAGAATTTGCTATCGTAAAAGTGCGGATTTCTCAAGTAGAAAGCAAATCTTTAGGGGGCAATAAACTTGCTAAAGGTGCGCTGATAGTCGTTAATAACCTAGATGCCTATCTTTCTGCCACACAATTAGGTATCACACTAGCAAGTTTGGGGCTTGGTTGGATTGGCGAGGGAGTGGTAGCAAAAATTGTTATCAATATTATGAACCTCGTTGGTTATCAAGCAGATGACAAACTAGCACATCAGATTGCTGTTCCTGTTTCTTTCCTTTTGATTACTGTTTTGCACATTGTTTTTGGAGAACTTGCCCCAAAATCTATAGCTATCCGCTACCCAGAACGTACTACAATGATGCTTGCAGCACCTCTAAGAGCCTTTTATTGGCTTTTTAAACCCGCAATTTGGGTGCTGAATGGTTTTGCTGGTTTTATCCTTAAACTTGTGGGCGTTCCTATCGTACACGAACACGACACGCACACAGAAGATGAATTAAGGCTACTTTTGGCAGAAAGCAAAGAAAGTGGTACTATCAATTTTTCTGAACACGAGCTTATAGAAAATGTCTTCAAATTTGATGATAGAGTTGCAGAACAAATAATGATTCCTCGTACAAAAGTAGTGGCTATCAATGTTTTAGCTAATTTTGACGAAGTTATCAGCAAAATAAATGAAGAGGGTTATTCTCGTATGCCAGTTTACGAAAACACTATTGATAATGTGGTAGGTATTGTTTACTCAAAAGATTTGTTGAAAGTTGTGCATACAAAAGATACTTTTAATTTGAAAAATATCATACGTCCTGCGCATATTATTTCAGAAAAAAAATCTATCAATACTGTTCTTAAGGAGCTTCAACATAAGCATATACAAATGGCTATTTTGGTTGATGAGTTTGGCGGAATGTCTGGAATACTCACAATGGAGGATATTGTAGAAGAAATTGTAGGAGATATTCAAGACGAATACGACAACGAAGTGCCTAATGTTCAGAAGAAAAACGACACAGAATTTATTGTTGATGCCCTTTCAAGTATAGAAGAGGTAAACAAACATTTACCAGAAAATTTGCCAGAAAGTGAAGATTATGAAACGGTTTCTGGGCTTTTGAATGAAGTTTTTGGGCGTATTCCTGATGCTAATGAAAGCGTACAACCAGACGGTTATAATTATTCTTTTACCATTCTCAAAAAATCTAATAATGCCGTTGAAAGCGTTCTTATCAAATATACAAACCCAAAACTAGAAGAAAAACCAACTATTCTTTATGAATAAGATACTTAGAAGAATTAACTAATATCAATAAAATAAAAGCCTTACATAATTTTTATGTGGGGCTTTTTATCAGATACGCAAAAATAAATATTAAAATAAAGGAAGATATATGAAAAATAATAAAATAGAGTTGCGCAAAAAAAGAGATTTTGGAGATGTAATCAATGTTACATTTGCTTTTGTGAAAGAGCATTTAGTCCATTTTTTGAGTATGTATGCACTTATATCTTTTCCTGCAGCACTAGTTGCGGTGATATTTATAAGTATTTTTCCTGCTGGGGATTTATTTATAGCAGGGAATTTTAGCAAAAATATTGGTCAGAATATTATTTATATTTTGATTTATGCTATGGCGGGTTTTAGTTTGCTTGTGTTTTTGATATCTGCTGTTTATCAGTATATAGCTTTATATATGAAAAAAGGCACAAATTTTTCTATTACAGACCTTTGGAGGGCAGTTTTAAGTGAGTTTTGGGTAATAACACAAACGTATCTTTTTTTTGCATTAGGTGTGGTCGTTGTATATGCAGCATTGGCATTGTTAGCGGGGCTAATAATTAGCTTTTTTGGTGTAGTAGGAGGTGTTTTAACTGGGATTATGGTGTTTTTAAGTGTTATAGCCTCTATGTATTTTTTCGTGCCTTTGTCTTATATTTTTGTAATACGTAGTTTTGAGCCAGAAAAAACATTCTGGGAAGCTATAAAAAGGGCTAATTATCTTGTGAAAGACAATTGGTGGTCGTGTTTTGGGTTAAGTTTTGTAATGGGAATTATTCAATATATTTTGGTGATGGTGCTTAAAATTCCGTTTGCTATTTTGGGTATGGCTGACATTACCCAAGTAAACTTTAATGGTGTTTTGTCTGTTGCACTCATTATAGAAACTATTACGAATATGATTACATCATTTTTGCCTACTCTTGCAGGTGTTTTTCAGTATTTTGCCTTAGTAGAAATGAAAGATGCTACAGGACTTACAGAAAAAGTAGAAAAATTTGGTACAACTGCCAATAGTGATGAAAATGAAGACGAGAAAGAAGATTATTAGGAACAGATACGAAGTAAGAGACACGAAGTACGAATGTAAAATTTTGATTATTAAGTTGTTGTAAAAATAAAAAGATTAAGTTATTTGATATTTACTCATTATCCATAAAAACTACAAGAAAATTTTATCTTTTAAACAAATAAAAGAATTTTATTTTGAAATTATGTATTTTTTTTATAAATTTGTGAAATTCTTATGAAATTATATGAGATTATTCTAAATAATACAACAATGAAATCATTACATTACTCTAAAAACATCATCACAAGCATTTTATTGGTGATACTCGTTTTTTTTTCTGCTCATTTTGCTACTGCGCAACAATGTACAACTCTAGCTACAGGTGCTAGTATCAGATGTGGTGCTACAGGTCCAGGTGCGCCTACCACAGTAAAAACTGTGTCACCTACGAGTTATGAGCCAGTACAAAATTTCTCCCCTGCGCCAATAGATATGTCTGTGATAGGTATTAATGCTATTCCCTTACTTCTTGACCAATTTAATATTGATGATACCACCACTCCGCCAATCAATACAGGGTTTCCTTTTATTTTTTATGGTAATACTTATAATGATGCTATCATACAAACTAATGGTATTGTAGGCTTTTCCCCTTTTAATAATGCTAGTAATACAGGTTATTATGAAAATTACATACCTGTGCCTATCCCTAATCCTGGCGTGCCAAATAACTATATTGCTGGTATGTTTGCGGATTTTGATTTGCGTAGAGGTGGCACTATTCTTTATGCTACGACTGGCACAGCACCCAATAGACAGTTTGTAGTTGAATACAAAAATTTAAGACCTTATACTGGTAGTCAGCCAGGTACTGCATCTTTTCAAATTATACTTAATGAAAATGGTACTTTTGAGATTATTATTCTACAACTTTCTGCTAATTTTAATTCTTCTACTTCTGGAGGACTAATGACATCTGGTGCAGAAAATATAGATGGAACTATTGCAAATGCTATACCAGGACGAAATAATCAAGATTGGATAACCAATGGTGTAGATATTACTAGCCCAATTTCTCATATTTTTTCTGCTGTTACGTGTACTTTCATCAATTGGACAAATCCTTCAGATGGTACTATACTTTCCACAAGTGTTAATTATAATGTAACTCCAAAACCAACTACAACTACAGTCTATAGGGCTTCTTGGCAATGTGGTGCTAAAATTTGTACTGCAGATGCCACTATAACTGTAACTCCTCCAACGCTTATAAACACACTTGTAACTAATAATACTAATTGTACTGCAACAAGTAATGCTTCAATTACTTTTGCGAGTAATCTTCCTAATGGCACTTATACTTTATCTTATTTGATAGATGGTGTACCTGCTAGCTCATCTGTTACGACTAGTGGGGTTCTAGCAAACGGAAGTAATGGTCTTTTGAATGGTACAGCCACTATCACAGGTTTAGAAGCAGGTACTTATACCAATTTTTCTTTAACAGGATTTACATTAGCTGGAGGTTGTTCATTTACTTTGCCTACTACTATTATTATCACTAAAACACTTGCTGTTCCTACAACAGATACTGTTCCTGCAATAAATTGCCCCAATACAACGCTTGTACTCACTAACTCTGAAGCGAGTGTAGCAGGGACAACCCTCAACTGGTATTCTGCACCAAACGGAGGAGGTACACTTTTGGGGACAGGCACAACACTAAGTGTTGCACCTAAGGTTACTACTACCTATTATGTACGTAGAGAAAGTGCTACTTGTGGCGTTTCTGCAGATGAAATTATAGTTGTCAATGTAAGAGCATTTGTATATGCTGCTAATGCTACTACTTCTACTACTTTTTGTGCAGATAAAGATGGTTGGAATCATTTTTATAATGCATCTAATCAAATTGTTTTTTCTGTGAAAGGTAATCTTGGTGCAGGCATACCACAAGCAACCATTAGCCTAAATGCCTCGTCTTATCAATCACCAAATGCGGTGCCTAATTGCGCTGCTCCTGCTGATGAAAAATTTGAAATGGCTCGTTCCTGGAATTTTAGTTTGGGGGCAGGTGTGCCTACAGGAAGCTATGATGTTCGTTTTTATTACACAAATGCGGAGCGTCAAGCCGTAGAAACTGCAGCAACTAATTGGATAGCTGCTAATCCTAGTTGTAATTATGGTTATAAATACCTCAATGCAGGCACGCCAGATTTTGCAAATAGCGGTTTCTTTTGGTTTAAAAATGTGACTGGAAATTATGGTGCGCCTACTTATGATGCTTTGCATCTTTTAGGTACAACAAGTAGTACAGAAACAGGTGGAACAGCTAATTATGCAGAAATTACAGGAATTACGAGTTTTTCTGGTGGTTCTGGTGGAGTAATTCTTACGCCTATTGTGCCTCTTCCTGTTACTTTGCTTTCTTTTTCAGGTAAAAGAATAAACTCAAATCAAATAAAACTTACTTGGGAAACTGTAGCAGAAATCAATAATGCAGGTTTTGAGGTAGAATTTGCCACTAATGCTCGTGATTTTGAAAAAATTGCTTTTCAGACAGCGCAGGGAAATAGCAAAACAGTAGCTACTTATCAACAAAATATCAATAATACTATTGGAGGATATTTTAGGCTAAAACAAATAGATAAAGACAAAAAATATAATTATTCTAAGATAATTTATATTGAGGGTACAAATGATGCGGTTATTCGTATTTATCCAAATCCTACAAAAGATAATCTTACTATTGATTTGGGCGAGTTTAAGGCAACAGACGAAGTCAAAGCAAGTTTTATGAATGTGCTTGGTGTGGTTGTAACGGAGGTTTCTATTACAACAACTCAAACCGAAATCTCGCTTGCTAACCTTCCAAAAGGTATTTATATGCTAAAAATCATAAAAAATGGTAAAATGATTGTTGAGAAAATTGTTTTGCAATAGAAATTATAAGAAAGTCAAAAAAATAACTATAATGCCACAGATTCACAGATAAGTAATATTGTATTCATCTGTGAATTTGTGGCAATTAAAAATCACAAACTCAACCAAAAATATGAGTAACGTCCTAGTCCACTTAGAAAACAATATCAAAACCATTGCTTTCGACAACATAAAACGCAAAAATGCTATCACCAAAACAATGGTTGAAATGCTTCATAAGGCTATTTTGGAAAGTGAAACAGACGGAACTCGTGTCATTATTCTTACTGGTGAGGGGGATAATTTTTGTAGCGGTGCGGATTTGATGGCAGGTGAAGATTTGGCAGATGTTACCAAATACCTTCAAAATACTGTAAATCCTGCTATTTTGGCTATGAGAAATACTAATTTGCCTATTATTGCTAAAATAGGTGGCGTTTGTGTGGGTTTGGGTTTTAATCTTGCGCTTGCTTGTGATATGCTGTTTGCAGCTGATGATGCTCGTTTTAGTCAAATTTTTACTAATATTGCGCTTTCTTCTGACGGTGGAGGGGCTTTTTTCTTGACTAGACGCATTGGTTATTATAAAGCGTTTGAACTGATGGCTATGGCTACAGTTTTTACGGCAGAAGAGGCAAAAGGATATGATTTTTTGAATAAAGTTTGTCCTAAAACAGAACTTAACGACCTCGTAAGTACTTATGCAAAACATTTAGCAGAAGGACCTTTTATTGCGCTTAAACACACTAAAGCTAATATTAGAGAAGGAATGAATGGCAATTTGGAAAGTACGCTTGCACTAGAAGCCATCAACCAAGGAGAGAATTTTAAGGCAAAAGATTTTATGGAAGGTGTGGCTGCTTTTATGCAAAAACGTAAACCAAACTATACAGGAGAATAACTTCAATTACGAATTATCAATTACAAATTACGGGAGATTCAATTATCTTAAATCAATTTGTATCAAAGAGATTTTTTTAACTAAAACCTCATTGATACGTATGTAAGACTCTTGCGTCCAACCTGCTACGTGTGGGGTGAAAATAACATTTTCTAATGCTAAAAGTTCCTCAAAAGTGCTTTTTTGAGTGTTAGAAAGTGTTTTTAGTTTTTCATTTTCTAAGACATCAAGGCACGCACCCAATATTTTGCCATTTTGAAGATATTTCAAAAGTGTAGCAAGTGGCAAAACCTCGCCACGTGAAGTATTGATAACAAAAATATTTTTCTTAAAACTATCAAAAAACGCATCATTAGCCATATTACGGCTTTTTTCGTTCAGAGAAACGTGAAAAGAAACAATATCAGCACGCTCAAAAATTTCTTCTAAATTGCTTTTATCCTCTTCATCTTTGAGGTCATAAGTAAGTATTTCCACACCAAAACCACCCAGTTTTTGTGCCAAACTTTTGCCTACATTGCCAAAGCCAATAATAGCAAAAACTTTACCCATTAGCTCCAAACCACGGTTTTGCTCCCGTTCCCACACATAATTATGAATTTGGGCGTTTGCAAGATTTATTTTGTTGAAAAGTGCCAAAATAAGCCCAATAGTATGTTCTGCAACTGCATCTCTGTTGCCTTCTGGTGCATTTAGGAGTTGAATATTACGTTTTTTGACTTCCTCCAAATCAATGCCATCAACACCAGAACCAGCACGAGCAATAAATTTAAGATTTATAGCTTTCTCAAAAAAAACTTTATCCAAAATCATTTTACTTCTAATAATAACTCCATCATAATCAGATATTTTAGCTAAAACTTCTTCTTTGGTTATTTCTGGTGCATAATCATAAGTGATACCAATATTTTCAAGCATTGGCATCAGAGAAAGGTGCATTTGGTCTATAATAAGAACTTTTTTCAAGATAAATTAAATAAAATAGGTCAAATAATGTATTTTACTTGTTACTGTAAATTATTCGTTGCAATTTTTGGGAAAAACGTTTGGTGGGGACAC
>JANYGM010000408.1 GCA_025362415.1 bacterium | reverse complement strand
TTCAGATCTTGCATATTCCCCAAAAGTTCTGCTTCGTGTGCGCCCATTTGGTCTGTGAGGTTGCGAGATTCATCAAGGAGTTTCTGGGTTTGCTCGGCAGTCGTCAAATTGGAGATAGTAGCCGCAATATCTTCCCCTAATTCTTCTACAAATTGTTTTTCTTTTTGCGTGAATACATTGAAAGAAGCTAGTTCTATCACGCCATAAACCGCCATTCCGAGCTTTATAGGCACAATAAGCACAGAACGGGGCGCATCACTTCCAAGACCAGACGAAATTGCCACATAATCTTTTGGCACTTTTGTCATATAAATAGTTTGCCCTTCTTGCCAACATTGCCCCACAAGCCCCTCTCCTAGTTGTGTTTTCGTTTTTATAAATTTTTTCTTACCATAAGCGTAGCAAGATTTTAACTCCAAAAAAGGTTCATTTTCAGTTTCACGAGTAGCAATAAAAATGCCCCCTTGATTAGCAGACACATATTTTACGAGATTTCCTGCTAGTGCATCATAAAGTTTTTGTACATCTGTTGTATCTCGTAAAATCTCTGAAAACATTGTAAAGCCTTCATTTTGCCAGTTGCGCAGTTTATCTTCCTGTGCCACATTGAGAAGTCCCAGTTTCATAGCACTCAAAGACGTTCCAATCTCTCCTTCATTATTAAAAACAGAAATTTCGGTTTCATATTGCCCTTGCCCAACTTGGAGGGCAAATGCTTTGATACTTGCCATATTTTTGCCCAAAACATTAAATTCTGATAAAATGGCAGAAGTTTCATCTTGTATTTTGGTAGAAATTTGTGGAATATTACCTTTCCCAAACTCTTTTGCGTGTTCTTGAATAGTTTGCAAACCTTCTGTTAGGCGCATAGTAGCTGTTTTTGCAAAAAGGAAAAGCAATGTAATTCCTACAACAAAAATACTACTCAAAATAATCAAAATCAGTGTTTTACTTGTATTCAAGCGGTTTTCTTGTGTACTAATTTGCACTTGTTGGCTCTTGTAAAGTCTATCAATTTTAGACATTACAAGTGCCGTAAAATCAATAATACGTTTTTGATATTCTGCTTTGACATTTTGAGGTAAAATAGTTTCAAAATCTAGTATATTTCCTGCTGCTTGGGAATTATTACTAGAATTATTGTTAGAAATGCCTAATTGTACATTTTCCATACCTTCAAGTGCTGTTCCTGTATCTGTCTGATTACTAGGGTTTTGTTCAGAATAAACAGCTTCTACTTGTTCCTTATTGATAGAATCTTTTTTTGTATTTTTGAGTTTGTCGTCTATTTCTTTGGTAATAATTTGCTTTTTTTCTATTTCTTCCGCAGAAACTATCTCTTTATTATCATCAAAAACACGTTCTACGCTTGCTTGTGTACGTCTAAGCCTGTCCAAATCTCCTACTATTTCAGTAAAAAGCACTCTATCATCAAGAGAAATCCATTCTTGTTCATATATTTTGAGAGAATCAGCCGTTTGATTGACAAAACCATTCCAAAGGCTTTCTCTATCACCTTTCATTAGTGGGTCTTTGTAGATAATAAAACTTTGCAAAGCGTTATTAGTCTGCATTAGGGCATTTTTGAGGTTCAAAAGGTTGGTTTGTGTGGGTTTACTGACTTTCATTAGTAGCCCCGCTTGTGTACTAAAAGCATTGATTTGCCAAATAGCAAGAGCCACAGAAAGTGTAAGCAAAAGTGCCGCCAATCCAAAACCTACCCTCAAACGCCCTTTGATAGTGGTTGTATTAAAAAAAGATGCTTTATTTTTTGCCATTATGTGTAGTTGTGAGTTGTAAGTTGTGAATTGTAAGTTGTGAGTTATCAAAAATTCACAAACAACATTATAGCTTTAAAAAAATTCTGGTAGTCGTAAATTCAAAAGTAATAAAAAAAATACTTGTATCATAATCAAACAACTACTTTTAAATTATTTGCCACTTATTTGCAGCAACAAATATTATATAATAACTTGATTATCAATATTTTATATTGAAAAATACATCACACATTATATATCACACATCATATATCCAGTTTATTTTTTTGGTTTCTTACCTTTTCTATTTTCCACGTCTGTCATACAATCTTTATCTAATTGTGCAATAAGTGCATTTGAAGAAGGTAAATCTTGTGGCGCAACTTGTTGTTCTAGTTTCATCACAAGGCAATCAATGATTTTTTCTTCTGTTTCTGGAGAAGCTGAAAATTCTATGCGTTTATCAAAAGAATTTCTAAAAAATATCTTAAATTTTGCTTTCCAAGCTCCCTTCGTTCCCATAATCACTTCAAAAAGGCAAGCATTTTTAATAGTTTTATTAGCGTTTGTGTCGTTGATAAGTGCTTCTGGAGTATAATTAGCCTCTACTTTACTTATAAAACACTCACAAATTTCTTTCTTCTCTTGACTGGTAATATTACCAAGTTTGGTGAGGTCGGGAAGTCCTGCAAGTTGGGTACTTAGTTGTGCATTGCAATTGGTTATTTGCGTTGTTTTATCCTTTGCTGTCCAATTTCCTTTCTGACTTTTTTCACAAGAAAATAGTATCAGTAAAAGAAAAAAAGGAATAAATAAATTTTTTAAATAGATTTTTAAGTGCATTTTGTAGTGATTTTAAGCGTATGGTAAAGTAATGTTGTAGTATGATGTGTTTTTAAAATACAAAGATACAAAAAATGAAAAGATAAACTTATTAAATAATTGGATATTAAAAAAAACTGTATATTTGTAACTGATGTTACGCAGTTAAATTTTTGATAAGGTCTGTACCGTAGTGGAACGGAGGTCAGACCGTTCAAAAATTTAACAAGGACTTTTTTGAGAGAATGTTTTTTTATCATCAAATTCCATTTTGTTTTTTCAATTTAGATAAAACGGTCTGACCTGCGTTTCACTATGGTACAGACCTATTTTATCTAAATTGAAAAAAGCCTACATAATATCAGTTTGTAATAGTTTAAAAATGTGAATTTTATGAAAAATAACACTTATATTTTATCTTTTTTATTGCTGTTTCCTTCCATTTTCTGGTTTTCTTGTAAAGACAAAGAAAATAAAAGTACACAAATTCAGCAAAATAACAAGAATGAAAATGTGCGCAACTCCTTCCCTGATGCAACACTTGGGAGCATTATCAAACAATCAAAAACTAAAAAAACAAGTATTTGGTTGCATATTGATAAAAAAGCTCTCACACTTTCTGTGATGGCAGGTGAAAAAATACTCAAAACTTATCCTGTTGTGCTTGGTTTCAATGAGAAAGACGACAAACGAGCAGAAGGTGATGGTTGCACGCCAGAAGGTGAATTTAAGGCACTTTCTAAGTACAAACACGCAAAATGGTCTAGGTTTATTTGGGTAAATTATCCCACAAAAGACTCTGAACACAAACATCAACTTGCTAAAAAAGAAGGAAAAATCCCTGAAAATGCCACTGTAGGTAGTGAAATAGGTATTCACGGTGTACCCAATAATGATGATAGTATCATAGATAAATATAGCCATTGGACTTTGGGCTGCATTTCTCTCAAAACCGCTCATATTATTGAAGTCTATGATGTGGTGGACAAAAATACTCGTATTTCAATACAATAAAAACAAAAAATATTTTCTTTTTCTGAAAAAAAACCTTATCTTTGCGCAAAATTTTAAGGATTATCAGAGTAGAAAAAATAATCATCTAAACATTAAAAATTAAGAAAAATGGCTATCACAGCACAAGACGTAAACAAACTTCGCCAAATGACTGGTATGGGAATGATGGATTGCAAAAATGCACTCACAGAGGCAGAAGGCGACTTTGACAAAGCAATTGAAATCCTTAGAAAAAGAGGAGAAAAAATCTCTGCAAAACGTGCAGATAACGAAACTAAAGAAGGACAAGTACTTGTACACACAAACGAAGCAGGAACTGAAGGCACTATTATTGCCCTTAGCTGTGAAACAGAACCTGTTTCTAAAACTCCTGATTTTGGTATTCTTGCAAAAAATATCCTTGATTTGGCAGTAGCAAACAAACCAGCAACTACTGATGCCTTGCTTGCACTTAAAATTGGTGATAAAACTATTAGCGACAGTATTACGGAAATGGTCGGCAAAATTGGTGAAAAACTAGCTATTACGCATTTTTCACAGATTACGGCAGAAAAAATCATTCCTTACATTCACGCAGGCGCAAAATTAGGTGTTTTGGTAGCACTTAAAGGCGTTTCTGGTGCAGATGTAACAAGTATTGGAAAAGATGTAGCTATGCAAAT
>JANYGM010000377.1 GCA_025362415.1 bacterium | reverse complement strand
TTATTAAACCCTTAGTTATTGGATATATTTTTAGTAGAGATGAAAACACTATCACAACGGACAAAACGGACTTTGTGCAATTTTCTGCTATGAATTTCGTAGAAAATAAACTTTATTTTAAGAATATTGATAGCACAAAATTTAATTTTTTGTTTGATATTGCCAAAAGAGATGACAAAACGCCTATTTTGGGAGAAATGACAGATAAAACATCAGCTTATACTGCTAACGGAAAATTCCAAAAAAATTGGAAAAATCATCTCATAAACGCTACTGCAACATATAGGGAAGTGAAAAGTTTTTTGCCACTTATTCCCTCTCTCACGAACCTAACATCACGTTTAGACCTCAATAACGCACTTTTCAACAAACTTATCCGTTCTGAACTTACGCTGCAAACTGCGTCTGGGCGTGAGGCTAGGCGAGAGTTTTCGTATCTGCAAGTGCCAACAGGACAAGGTACGCACACTTGGCGAGATGACAACAACGACAAAAAACAAGATTTAAACGAATTTTATCTTGCTATAAATCCTGATGAGAAAAATTATATTAAGATTTTCACGCCTACAGATGCTTATTCTCTTGTTTTTACTAATATTTTTAATTACCGTTTGAATTTTGCTACACCTACAAAATGGAAAAATAACAAAGGAATAAAGTTGTTTTTTTCCAAAATTTCTGGGCTTTTTGTCATAAATACCAATAGAAGGCAAACAGATGCAGAATGGGTGGCACGAATTGTACCATTTTTAGGAAATGATGCGGCACTTCTTGCTAGGCAAGATGTTTGGCGTGGAACGCTATTTTTTAACCGTTCTAGTCCTAAGTTTGGGGCTGATGTCGCTTTTTTGCAGTCAAATCAGCGTCAGTTGCTTACTAATGGCTTTGAGGCACGACAAAATACTGAATATCAACTTAATACACGCAAAAATTTATCTACTGAATTTAATTTGCAAATTGCGACAAAGTTTAATCAATTAAAAAATAGGTCTGATTTCCTTCTAAACCGCAATTATGCTTTTTCTGGGTATCAAATTTCACCTACTTTGGCGTATCAGCCCAATAATGATTTTCGTCTGACTGCTTCCTATACGTTTGCAAGCAAGTTTGCAGATGCACCTGCAAGCGTTGCGCCTGTACCTCCACTTGTGCAAGAGAGTGCAAAAATCAACCAAATGATGTTAGAAATGCGTTGGAACAAGCTATCTAGCCGTAATTTGACAGCATTTGTGAAATATATTGCTATTGATTTTGTTGGTGAAGTAAACTCGCCTATTGGTTATGAGATGTTGGAGGCTTTGCAAAATGGCAAAAACTATGTTTGGAACGTAAATTTTCAACAAAAACTAGCCAACGGTCTTCAAATTAACATTTCTTATGACGGCAGAAAATCCCCAGAACGCCCTATCGTACATTTGGGACGTGTGCAAATAGCCGTTTTATTTTAGAGAAATTAAGCTAAAATTTAGTATTTATTGTAATTTAAAGCTATACGTTTTTTCCTGCAAGCCAAGCGGTAGTCCAAGCCGCTTGGAAATTATAACCTCCCGTAATTCCATCTATATCAAGGACTTCCCCTGTAAAAAAAAGTCCCTTGATGTGCAAACTTTCCATAGTTTTCATAGAAATATCCGCCAAACTAACGCCCCCACAAGTTACAAATTCCTCTTTGAAAGTAGTTTTGCCACGCACTTCGTACAAATCATTGAGAATTTTATTGGTAAGTTTATTGATTTCGGACTTGCTAAGGTCTGTCCAACGTTTTTCAGGATTGATTTGGAGATTTTCTAAAAAAAATTCCCATAATCTTTTGGGCAAACCAAAGGGATTTTTGTTGTTGATTTGCCTGACATTCAGAAGTTTTTTATTCTCATAAAACTTCTCTCTCAAATTCTCTTCTGAAATATCACTTAACCAGCTCACTCGGGCTACAAACTGGTAATTCATCTCTGAAAGTAGCCTTGCACCCCACGCAGAAGTTTTCAAAATGGCAGGTCCGCTCATTCCCCAATGCGTAATCATAAGTGCCCCTACTTCATTGAGTTTGGTTTTCTGAATTTGCACCCTTGCACTAGGCACAGACACGCCCATAAGTGTACAAATATCATTTTTAGGCATATTGAAAGTAAAAAGAGAAGGCACAGGTGAGATAATTGTATGCCCTAATTCTGCCAACCAATCAAAATTTTGTAGCTTACTTCCACCTCCAGTAGCTATAATTACCTTATCAGTATAGATTTGTATATTTTCAGTTTCTTTTTGTTTCAAATCCAATAAAAAACCTTGTTCTTTCATATTTTGAAGTGTATTTTGAGCAATATTTTGCGGTATTATTTTTAGTATTTCTGTTTGCATTTTAATAATAACACCCAAAGAAATAGCCTCATTAAGCAAACAATCTACAACAGTTTGGGAGGTATTCGTTTGTGGGAACATTCTCCCATCTTCTTCAGTCTTGAAAGGTACATTTTTACTTGCAAACCACGCAATCACATCAGCAATTCCAAAGAGATTAAAAGACGTTTTTAGTTGCTTTCCACCACGTGGATAGGCTTTTATGAGTTCGTTTACATCTGCGCAAGCGTGTGTAATGTTGCACCTACCACCACCAGAAACGCTTACTTTTGTGAGTAGTTTTGTTGTTTTTTCGTAAAGTGTTACAGTTGCTTTGGGGTGATGTGTGGCAGCACTTATGGCAGCAAAAAAGCCCCCAGCACCACCACCAATAACAGATATATTCATTAAAAAATGTGTGAAAATTATTTTGAAGTGAAAACTACACAAATATAACCTTTTTATCTTAATTTGTAACTGTTTAGGTAATAAGCATCTAAACTATTGTATTTGAGTAAAGAAAATAAATTTTCATTAAAATGTATAAATTCAAGTAAATTTAGTCATTGGTACAACACGAACATAGTAATACTTTTCAATAATAACAATAATATTGGAAAATATTTTATTTTTGGAGAAAGAGTAAGAAAAAATATTTTTACTTAAAAATAGTATTTTGAAAAAAATTCTGAAAAAAATCATATATTTGCATTGTATTTGTATCAAAATTGACAAAACAAGTATAAAAAACATTAAAACATCAAAAATAATCTCAAAATCTACGTTTTATATCCAAAGCAACCATTATGAAATCAATAAAAATATTTTGTATTACAATACTTTTTCTAGGAATATTTGCAGGTATGTCTTCTCGTGCTTACGGTCAAGGCGGTGATTATCAAACACATACCGTTTATATCTGGAATTTTACTAAATATATTCAGTGGCCAGCAAGCTATCAAAGCGGAGATTATGTGATTGGTATCATAGGGAACTCGCCCATAGTACCAAAACTCAAAGGACTTGCCGCCACCAAAAAAGTAGTAGGCGCACAAAAGATAGTTATCAAACAGTTCAAAACAGTTGCTTCAATGGACAAAAATTGCCATATGATTTATGTTACAGCTGCTGAAAGCCGTAATTTAGCCGCAGTTAAAAACTTTTTTGATGGAAAATCAGCTCTTATTATTACAGAAAAAACTGGACTTGCAAGGCAAGGAAGTTGTATCAATTTCGTGCTAAGAGATGGTAGCTGGCGTTTTGAAATGAACAAAACAGAAACAGATAAAGCTGGACTGAAAGTATCTAAACAACTTACAAGGCTCGCTACAATTATTGAATAATAGCCCCCTAACCCCCCAAAGGGGAATAAAGACATTTTTTGAATTGTGAATAACTACAAACTTCACGAATAGTTGGAAACTTTCGTAAAGTTTGTAGTTTATACTTTTTATTTTGTACCTTTTCCTTAGAATGAACCCACCAAACGAGTTAGAAAATACTCAAACACAACCAAAAAATCTTCCTAATATTACACCTTTTCACACGCTCAAGTTTCTTTTGCTTGTGGGTGCAATCCTTGCATGTGTAATGCTTTTGGTTGATATGAAAATTTTGCCAAAAGAAATAACTATTTCTGATAAGATAAAAATTGATTTATTTAGCTTTCAGAGTGTTTTTTTGAGAGAAAAACCCAAATATGCCAATATTTCGGATATTCAAAAAGAAGGTGATAAGCTCAACCAAAACAAGGAAATAAACCCTGAAAATGGTGAAAATTCAATGGTTGATGCACTTGAAAAAAGTCCAGAAAAAATCAAACAAAACAAAAACAATCTCTACAAGAAAGATACACTTGCTTTTAAAAGACGTATTCAGTATTTGGAAGATGATAACGCACCTTTGATGCCGTTTTTTAGGCAACTTGCACAACTGGAAAAAGGCAAAAATGAAGAAATAATACGAGCAGTTCATTTGGGGGATTCTCAACTAGAAGGAGACCGTATTACGGCTTATTTGCGCCTCAAATTTCAAGAGCGTTTTGGCGGAAGTGGTGCAGGTCTTCAAGGACTAAACAACAAAAGTAATTCTAAACTTTCTGTACTACAACAAAATGATAATCAATGGCTTATGTTTCCTTTATTTGGAAAATCTCCTGCGCCAAGTAGTGGTTTTTATGGGCTTTTGATGAACTATTATAAGTTTGGAGAATACTCTAAAAGGGATAGTTTGGGCAGAATTTCCCACTTTCCCACTCGTGCTTTTGCCAAGTTTTTACGCTCTGAAAGTGCTACAAAAAGTGACCAAAAAGTAGAAAATATTAAGGTTTTATATAGAAATCCAACCGCCAACTTTAAACTAAATATCATTCAAAATGGCAAAAATATTGCCACAGAAACCATAGAAAAATCAGAAGAAATGAATGTTTTTTCTCTTGATTTGGAAGGAAAATTTGAGAATTTAGTGGTTAATTTTGAAGGAAGTATCAGCCCAGAAATTACAGGAATTGCACTTGATAGCAAAACAGGTATCACTTTTGACAATGTGCCAATGCGTGGGAGTTCGGGTCTTGGTTTTAGCAAAATCAACAAAGCCCATCTAAAAAATCAACTAGAAAAACTAAACGTAAAACTGCTTATCCTGCAATTTGGGGCAAATCTTGACTTCAAACAAAAAGAATATTCTTGGTATGAAGAGGCATTTTTTAAAGAATTGCAAGTATTCAAAAGCCTTGCTCCTGATGTCGCTATCCTTGTTATTGGCACGTCTGACCGTTCTTACAATGATGGTGGAAGTTATGTATCTTATCCAGCTGTTGCAATGATACGTGATGCCCAGCGCAATGCCGCTTTTAGGGCAAATTGTGCCTTTTGGGACTTGTACGAGGTAATGGGTGGCAAAAACTCTATGCCAAGTTGGGTATATGCCAAAGACCCACTAGCCATAAAAGATTTTACGCATTTTACACAAAAAGGAGCTAATATTGTCGCTGAAATGCTATATGAAGCACTTATTAGAGAATATGGCTTTGCAAAACCCCTGCTTTAAATACACAATTACGAATTATCAATTACGAATTATGTTTTTCTAAAATGTCAAAAAATCAGTTTCTTATCTCTTGCACTTGTTTTTCACGCTAAGATTAGGAATAAATACAAATTTTTCTTAAATTGCGCCAAAATTAGAAAAATCAATCTACAATATTATCAAAAATCATTAGTAATATCAATCCAAATATAGATTTAAACAAGCTTCCTGCCCATATTGCTATCATTATGGACGGAAATGGGCGTTGGGCAAAAAAACAAGGTGCAATGCGGGTTTTTGGTCACAAAAACGCTATTAAAGCTGTTAGAGAAGCATCTGAAGGTTGTGCAGAACTTGGCATAAAATATTTGACTTTGTACGCTTTTTCTACTGAAAATTGGTCAAGACCGCAAAAAGAAGTAGATGCACTAATGGAGCTTTTGGTACATACTATCAGAGGTGAGGCAAAAACGCTTACCAAAAATAATATCAGCCTACAATGTATTGGAGATATTGAAAGTTTGCCAAAAAAATGCCAAAAAGAACTAGCAGAAACAATAGAAATCACTTCTAAAAATACTGGGCTTGTGCTTGTATTAGCACTTAGTTATAGTGGGCGTTGGGATATTATGCAAGCTATGAAAAAAATTGCAGAAGATATCAAAAATGAAAAAATAAGTTCAGAAAATATAGATAATGACTTAATAAACAGTTATTTATCTACAAAAAACATTCCTGACCCAGAGCTTCTCATACGCACAAGCGGCGAACTCCGTATCAGTAACTTTTTGCTTTGGCAAATGGCTTATACAGAAATTTTCATTGATGAGGTACTTTGGCCTGATTTTCGCAGAGAAAACCTGCACAATGCTATCATC
Source organism: bacterium (assembly GCA_025362415.1). Lineage (GTDB taxonomy): Bacteria > Bacteroidota > Bacteroidia > Cytophagales > Thermonemataceae > JANYGM01. Next base: position 6,461 of record JANYGM010000377.1, on the reverse strand, counting down.
AATTATCAACAAAGAGAAAGACGGTTTGGCAAAACAAGCGAACAACTTTCTTGATATATGATGTATGATATGTGATGTATGATGTGTGATATATGATGTAAATACATTGTTTACGACAAGAAATACATCACACATCATATATCATACATCACACAATATATCACACATCATACATCATACATCATATATCACACATCATACATCACACATCATATATCATATATAATACATCATATATCAAAAAAAATGACAAAAAATATCCTAAAAAACTTTATAATAGCTTTTTTATTTCTTTTTAGCTTTGCAAACCTACATTTACAGGCACAAGAGGTAGAAACAAAAGAGTACATTATTGGAGGTATCAATGTTTCTGGTGTGCAATTTCTTGACCCTATTGCGGTAGCTAACCTTTCTGGCTTGAAAGGTGGTGACAAACTCGTTATTCCTAGTACAGATTTGGGAAATGCTATCAAAAAACTTTGGAAAACAGGGCTTTTTGGTCATATTGATATTTTAATAGAACGTACTGAAGGAGAAAAAGTTTTCCTAAATATTACTTTGCAAGAACGCCCAAAAATCTCCCGTTTGGAGTTTATTGGTGTGAAAAAAGGTAGTCGTACTTCTTTGGCTGAAAAGCTAGGTGGTGTGCGTGGCTCTATTATCACTGATGCTATCGTAAAAAATATGAAACACGGTGTAAAGAAATTTTATGCTGAAAAAGGCTTTAATAATGCAGAAGTAAACATAGTCCAAACTCGTGATTCTGTACTACAAAATGCTGTTATTTTAAAAGTCAAAATAAAGAAAAATTTTAAAGTAAAAGTACGTGATATTCTTGTGGAAGGCAATACAGAAATTACGGATAAGAAAATTCAGCGTACAATGAAAATCAAAAAGAAATCTTGGAAAAGAATTTTTAATAACGCAAAATTTATTGCTAAGAAATTTGAAGAAGACAAAGATAAAATTATTGAACTTTATAACACGAAAGGTTACCGTAATGCCCGCATCATCAGCGACAGCGTTTATCCTATTTCTCCTAAACGTGTAATGGTCAAAATCAATATTGAAGAAGGCAAAAAGCACTATTTTAGAAATATTTATTGGGAAGGAAATTATAAATATACAGATGCGCAACTTGCCAAATATCTTGGTATTCAGAAAGGTGATGTATATGATAGAGCATTGCTAGACAAAAAAATATCTTTGAGTATGACAGATATTGATATTTCTTCCTTATATATGGATGATGGCTATTTGTTTTTCCGTATAAATCCTATAGAAAGTGTTATTGATGGAGATTCTGTGGACATCAAAATGCAGATTTATGAAGGACAGCAAGCCAACATTAACTCTGTGATTATCAACGGAAATACTAAAACTTCTGACCACGTAGTTTTGCGTGAAATCCGTACTATTCCTGGTCAAAAATTCAGTAGAAGACAAATTATCAGAACTAACCAAGCATTGGGAGCATTAGGATTTTTTGATGCAGAAAAGATACAAATAAATCCTATTCCACACCCAGAAAGTGGTACAGTTGATGTAGAGTACAAATTAGTAGAAAAACCAAGTGACCAATTAGAGCTTTCTGGTGGTTGGGGTGGCTATCAGGGGTTTGTAGGAACTTTGGGGGTTTCTTTCAATAATTTTTCTTTGAGAAAAGCAGGCAAATTACGTAATTGGCGACCAGTTCCTACAGGTGACGGGCAACGCTTGTCTGTAAGAGCGCAAGCTAATGGGCGTGCTTTTCAAAGTTATTCTTTAAGTTTTACAGAGCCTTGGTTAGGTGGGAAAAAACCTAATTCTTTGACTGTCAGTATTTCACATTCTATACAAAATAGAGGAATAGGGCTTCCTGCAGCACAGCAAGGAAAACTACAAATGTCTAGTATTACTGTTAATTTGGGTCGTAGGTTGAAGTTTCCTGATGATTATTTTGTACTTTCTAATTCTCTTACTTATCAAAGAATGGCGTTAGACAACTCTCCTATTAGTGGTAGTTTGTTTAATACTGGTGTGGCAAATACAGTTACTTTTGGTACTACAATTTCACGTAGTAGCATTGCTAACCCAACTTTCCCGCGTGAAGGCTCTTCTTTTACGCTTAGTGGTACGCTTACACCGCCTTTTTCATTGTTATCTGGTCAGAAAAGCAAACAAGAGTATGATAAAATGGCACAAGCAGACAAGTTTAAGTTTATTGAATATTACAAAATAATGTTTGATGCCTCTATGTTTGCTCCTGTTATTGGCAAATTGGTATTTCACTCTCGTTTTCATTTTGGCTCGCTTAATGCCTACAACAAAAATCTTGGTGTAGGTCCTTTTGAGCGTTTCCAAATGGGTGGAAGTGGCTTATCTAACAATAATATGCTTATTGGGGTTGATTTGATAGGACTTCGTGGCTACCGTGATAACGTGATTGTACCACAAGACCCAAGCAATAGAACAGGCTCACCAACACTTGGTACACTTTATAATAAATATGTAATGGAACTCCGTTATCCTATTTCTCTAAATCCAGCGGCTACTATTTTTGTGCTTGGTTTTGCAGAAGGAGGTAATACTTATCTAAATTTTGATACTTATAATCCATTTAAGGTTTACCGCTCTGTTGGGGTGGGCGCACGTATTTTTATGCCTGCATTTGGTATGATTGGAATAGATTGGGGACAAGCATTGGATAGCGTTCCTGGTAGTAGTGATGGAGGAAAGCAAAACTTTACTTTTACTATTGGACAACAGTTGAGATAATACGTCAATTACGAATTAAAAATTACGAATTACGGTTTTATTCCGAAAAAATAAAGCACCATAAAATATCTTTTATGGTGCTTCTTTTTTATCTTAGTAATGAGTTGTAAATAAAATTCCAATTTTGTATACTGCAAACGGGAAGGATTTCGGAAAACAAATTTTGTATTAGTTCCAGCGGAACGGCATATTTATAGAAATAGAGTTGTGTTTGTATTTCGCTCCAGCGGAGCGAGATATTTATAAATATGCCGCTCCGCTGGAGCTGAATACATTTTTTTACCTATTTGCTATAAATATGCCAGTCCGCTGGACTTTAATACATTTTCCGAAATCCAAGCCGTTCACAGTATATTTCTTAGTTTTATAAATATTTAGCTCCGCTGGAGCTTTAATACAAATACAATAATATTTCTATAAATATGCCGTTCCTCTGGAACGAATACAAAATTTATTTTCCGAAATTCTTCCCGTTCACAGTATATTTGCAATGTATTACTTACCTTACACTATTTTTGTATTTTATTCGTAATTGATAATTCGTAATTCGTAATTGAAATTTAGCTATATTTCTTAATTTTCACAAGGTCGCAAGCGAGATAAACTGCTTCTCTAAATGAAGTTTCATCAGCTTCATTTTTTCCTGCAATGGCATAAGCCGTTCCGTGGTCAGGTGAGGTACGAATGACAGGCAAACCAGCCGTAAAGTTAATGCCACGCTCAAAAGCAAGCGTTTTGAATGGTACAAGTCCTTGGTCGTGGTACATTGCCAGCACGCCATCAAATTCTGTATATTTTTTCATACCAAAGAAACCATCAGCAGGAAAGCAACCATAAATAAGCATTCCTTTCTTTCTAAAAGCGGTGATAATAGGCTCAATAATGTCTTTTTCCTCTTTACCAAACATTCCATTTTCTCCAGCGTGAGGATTTAGCCCCAAAATAGCAATACGAGGTTTTTTGATGCCAAAATCTTCTTTTAAAGATTTTTCTAAGAGTTTAATTTTACTCTCCACACGTTCTTTGGTGATGAGTTTGGGCGCATCAGCAAGTGCGACATGTCCCGTAATCACGCCTACACGCAAGTTGTCGCATACAAGAAGCATTAAGCTATCTTTTGCGCCAAAATTTTCTGTAAAATATTCAGTATGCCCCGCATACGTCCAATTTTCATTTGTAATGGTATGTTTGTTGATAGGTGCAGTAACGACAGCTTCCAATTTTCCTCTCAAAAGGTCTTTTGAGGCACTTTCTAGGGCTAAAAAAGCATTATTCCCTGCCTCTTCTGTTGCCTCCCCTACCGCTAAAATATCTGTTTCAAAGCAACTAATAAGGTTTATCTTTTTAGGTTGCAAACCTTCCAAATCTTTGATAGTAACAAACTGAAAAGTGTCCAAATTTAGGAGTTTGCGGTATTTGAGCAATATTTTTGAAGAGCCGTAAATAACTGGTGTACAAATACTTAGCATACGAGCATCTGCAAAAGTTTTCATTATTACCTCTACCGCCACGCCATTATAATCTCCTATTGTAATACCAATAATTGGTTTTTCTGTTGTTATTCTATCTAAAATGGCATTTTCTTGAGTAGTCTTTTCTATAATACTTTTATCAGAATTGCGTTTATCAGAAAATCTATTATTATTGTTTTGTTTGATATTTTTGTGTTGATTTTGATTCATTTGGGATAAATAAAAATTTGTATCAAACCCTAAGGGTGTAATTTAGTTAGAACTTTGAATTTCAAAAAGTTACACCCTTAGGGTTTTAAAAGTCTAAATAGTGTAGCAATTTAGCAAAAAGTATTATTTATTGCAATTTTGTTCAAAATAACTGCTTAATAATTTCTATGGTTTGGCACACAAAAATGCCCGCCGTTTCTGTACGCAAACGACTTTCACCCAAAGAAACAGGCAAATAATTTTTCTGTTTTGCCTGTTCTATCTCTTGTGTAGAAAAGTCGCCTTCCGCACCAATAAGCATACAAAAACTAGGATTTGAGGCATTGTTTTGTTGATTAGTGGTATTGTTTTCTAAAAAAAGCTGATAAACTTCTTTTGAAAAAAGTTTGCGTTCTGTTGCTTCCAAATGAGCTATAAACAACTGATTTTCAGTATTTTGACGTAATAAAAATTTATCAAAATCTACCATTTCATTTATTTTTGGCAAAAAAGTTTTCAATGATTGCTTCATTGCTTGTATTGCCACCTTTTCTAGTCTTTCTAATTTGATATTTTTGCGTTCAGAGTAACGACAATTCAGAAAAGAAACCTCATCAATACCTATTTCAACGCACTTTTCAAGCATAAATTCAATTCTATCTATGTTTTTTGTGGGTGCAATAGCAAGATGTGTGTAAATATTGCTTCTTTTGTCATTTTTTTTCTCTGAAAAAATATTTAGAAGGCATTTTTTGCCTTCTAAGATAAGTTTCGCCTCATAAAAACCGCCTTTCCCATCAATTAACTGTACTTTATCACCATTTTTGAGGCGTAAAACCCGTAGTGCGTGGACACTTTCTTCTGCTGGAAGTTCTTGATTATGAGCAATATTAGGAGTGTAGAAAAGCATAGAATAATTATGAGTTGTGAGTTGTGAGTTGTGAGTTGTGAATGAATACAAAAAAGTAAAAATTCACAATTTAAAATTCATAATTCACAATTATTTCGTGATTGTACGCTGTTCTATGCGTTTTTCATAATCTTTTCCTTGATAAATATGTTGCACATAAATCCCTGCGGTATGAATATGATTTGGGTCTAGCTCGCCTACAGGCACAAGTTCTTCTACCTCTGCAATAGTTATTTTGCCTGCTGTAGCCATCATAGGATTAAAATTTCGTGCTGTTCCTTTAAAAATAAGATTGCCTGCAGTATCTCCTTTCCACGCCTTCACAAGCGCAAAATCAGCACGCAACCAATATTCCATTAGGTAAGTTTTTCCATAAAAATCTCTTGTTTCTTTGCCTATTGCCACTTCTGTACCTACACCAGCAGGCGTAAAAAACGCAGGAATACCCGCACCACCAGCACGTATGCGTTCTGCAAGTGTACCTTGTGGCAAAAGTTCTACTTCTAGTTCGCCACACAATAATTGTCTTTCAAATTCAGCGTTTTCACCCACATAAGAAGCAATCATTTTTTTGACTTGCTTCGTTTTTAGCATCAAACCTATGCCAAACTCATCTACTCCTGCATTATTAGAGATACAAGTAAGATTTTTCACGCCACTACGCAACAGAGCAGAAATACAATTTTCAGGAATGCCACATAAGCCAAAACCGCCTAGCATTAGTATAGCACCATCTTGTATCTGTGCAATGGCAGCATCTAAATCAGTAATTACTTTATTTATCATTTGTTTTGATGTTAATTTTGAGGAAAGAAGTTTTGAACAAATTTAAAAGAAAAATTCAAAGAAAAAAAATGTATTTAAAAATCCTTTTGGATTTGGGAGTTTTTCATAATTATTTAAACCTAATAACAATAGAAGTACAATCATCATCAGGCGGATTAGGTGTACAAAATTGCATTATTTCAGTCGTAAGTTTGTCGTGAAAGGCTTTCAAAGGCATATTTTTATTTTCATCAAAGAAGTTTTTGAGGTTTTCGTAGCCATATTCGTCACGTGCTGGGTTGTGCGCCTCTGTCAGTCCATCTGTGTATAAAAGCATCATATCGTTACTTTTGTAATAAATATCCATT